>CADCUU010000405.1 GCA_902805995.1 uncultured Rubellimicrobium sp. | reverse complement strand
TCCGTTCTGGAGCCATTCCCGGGTGACGGTCACGCCCCATGTCGCCGCCGCGACCCGGCCCGGCAGTGCCGCCCGGATCATCGCCGAGAACATCCGCCGAGGCGAGGCGGGCGAGCCGCTCCTTCACCTCGTGGACCGCAGCGCGGGCTACTGACGGGCGGTTCGTTCCGGCGCGGAGCATCCTTGGGGCTCCAAGCGCACTGACGGCCCCACGAGCGAAGCCCGTCGCAAGAGAGGTCGCAACCGCCAGCGCAGGGCAGCCGCCCCGTTCGACTAACTGCAACGCCCGCTATCGCAGCCGGGGCGGTCCGGTCGGCGCCTCGTTCG
Organism: uncultured Rubellimicrobium sp.; assembly: GCA_902805995.1. Lineage (GTDB taxonomy): Bacteria > Pseudomonadota > Alphaproteobacteria > Rhodobacterales > Rhodobacteraceae > Rubellimicrobium. The sequence goes on along the minus strand of CADCUU010000405.1, from coordinate 22,264 downwards.
GATCCTCCATGTCGAAGCGGAGCGCGACCCGCGCGAGCCTGTCGATCACCGGGTCGCCCTCGGAGAGGAAGGTCACGTCCATCCGCACCCCCTCGGCCTCCGACAGGGCCACGGCGGCGTTGATCCCGGCGGCGAGCGTTTCCTCCGACCCCGCCTGCGCGCCCACGAAGGCGAGAAGATGCCCACGCGATCCGTCCGACCAGTCCACCGCCGCGAGCCAGGCCGCCCGCGCAAGCCCCTCCCCCTGCGCGAGCCGCCGGTCGAGTGACGTCAGCAGCGAGGCAGGCAACCCTTTGGGCGGATGGAGCGCCAAGGGCCGCGCCTCGACCCGCTCCGGCCCGCCCGCAAGGTTCGCGGCCAGCCAGCCCAGGGATTCCGGCGCGACCAGGAACGGATCGGCCATGCCCCCAAGATGCAGGGCCACCCCGGCCCCCTGCCCGTCCAGCATCTGCGCGAGCGCGAGGCCCGACAGCGTGGCCGTGGGCCGCGGCTCCCCCCCGGCGAAGGCGCCGATGCTGTCATGGGCGACGACATGGGGCACGCCCCCGATCTCCACCGTCTCGGGCGTCACCTCGTCGCCCGGGGCGTCGGAGGCGAGGGGCAGGACCAGCTCGGACCCGGAGAGCACCTCGTAGAGACGAAGCCGCGCCCCGTCGTCCTGGGGCTTCAGCACATAAAGGCGCACCGCGCGCGCAAGGGGGGTCTCAGCCATGGAGCACGTCTTGCACCCGCGCGCGCAACGAGGGCAAGACCTCCTCCGCGAACCACGGGTTCTTCTTGAGCCAGGCCGTGTTCCGCCACGACGGATGCGGCAGGGCGTAAAGTTCCGGCGCATGGTCGCGCCAGTTCCGCACCCTCTCCGTCACCGCGCCCTTGCCGAGATGCCATGCCTGCGCCGTGCCACCCACGACAAGGGTGAGGCGGATGTCGGGCAGCACGGACATGGTCGGGTCGCGCCAGGTCTGGGCGCAGATCGCGGGTGGGGGAATGTCCGCGCCCTTGGCGTCGTAGCCCGGAAAGCAGAAGCCCATGGGGACGATGGCGACCCGCGACTTGTCGTAGAAGTCGTCCTCCGAAATGCCCATCCATTCGCGCAGCCGCGCGCCCGAGGCGTCGCTGAAGGGAATGCCCGACTCATGCGCCCGCGCCCCCGGGGCCTGCGACGCGATGAGGAGGCGCGCGCCGGGCCTGAACCACACGACCGGGCGGGGCGCATGGCGCGTGGCCGTGCAGGCGAACCGCGGCGCGCAGAGCCGGCAGGCGGCGATCCTTTCCCAGACCGGCGCGTCCCCCACAGCCTCCGCCACATCGCGGCCCTCCTCGTCGCGGACAGCAGGGTCAAGGGGGGAAGCGGAGAACAGTTCGTGTTGCTCGGACCCCGCTCCCCGCCTACCTCGACCGGGTGCCAGAGAAGGGGCTGCCATGTATCGCGTCTGGGGTTTCGTGACCAACTACTCGCTCCTGATGATCGGGGGCGCGGTCCTTGCGCTCATCTGGGCCAACATAGACCCGCAGTCCTACCATGCCGTCGTGGACTGGACGATCCTCGAGCATTCACCTGTCGGTCATCCGCACTACGCGGCGGACGGATCGGTCGAACATAGGACCCTCACGCTCCACTACCTCGTCAACGATGTCCTGATGGCCTTCTTCTTCGCCATCGCCGCCAAGGAGGTGTGGGAGGCCATCGTGCTCGAACAGGGGTCCCTGCGGGGCAAGTCGGCCTTCGTGCCGGTCCTGTCGGCGGTGGGCGGCATGGCCGGGCCGGTGGTGATCTACCTGTCGCTCGCCCTGCTCCTGGGGTCCGAGACCTACGACGCCCTTGCCCATGGCTGGGCGGTGCCGACGGCGACCGACATTGCTTTTTCCTACATCGTGGCGCGGATCGTCTTTGGGGCGGGGCACCCGGCGGTGCGGTTCCTGCTGCTCCTCGCCATCGTGGACGACGCGCTGGGCCTCCTCATCATCGCGGTGTTCTACCCCAAGGGGGACGTCGCGCCGGAATGGCTGCTGCTGTCGCTCGGGGCGGCGCTCGCGGCGTATCTCCTCTTCAACTGGCTGCCTCGGTCCCTCGACCGGGGAAGGGAGCTTCAGCCGAATGCCACCTGGATGCGCACCCGCCTGCGCTTCTGGCCCTACCTGCTTGCGGGGGCGGTCAGCTGGTACGGGTTCCAGCAGGCGGGCCTCCACCCCGCGCTGGGCCTGCTGCCGATCATCCCGACCATGCCGCACGCCGACCGGGGCTTCGGCATCTTCGCCGAAGCCGAGCAGCACCTGACCGACATCCTCAACCAGTTCGAGCACGCGCTGAAGTTTCCTGTGGAGATCATCCTGTTCCTGTTCGGCCTCCTGAACGCGGGGGTGGAGTTCGCCTCGGTCGGCACGCCGACCTGGCTGATCCTGCTGGGGCTCCTTCTGGGCAAGCCTCTGGGCATCATGCTGTCGGGCTGGTTCGCGGCGCGCGTGCTGCGGCTGGGCCTGTCGCCGGGTATGACGATGCGCGACGTCCTGATCGTGGGCTTCATTGCGGCCATCGGCTTCACGGTTGCGCTGTTCGTGGCCGGGGTGGCCTTCGAGCCCGACACCACCCTCGCGGGCGTGCCGATCCAGGAAGCGGCCAAGCTCGGTGCCCTCCTCAGCGTCGCGGCGGGACCCGTAGCTTATATGGTGGCGCGGATCGTGGGGGTGCGGCGGCGTCCGGCGTGACGCGGACGCCGCCGCACGCTAGAGCGTCGGGACAAGGAGGACCCCTGTCCATGTCCCAGACCGTCCAGCGCGACGTCCATATCCGCGACCTCGTCATCGGCAACGACCGCCCCCTCGCGGTGATCGCCGGCCCCTGCCAGCTTGAGAGCCGCGACCACGCCCTCATGATCGCCGAAACCATGGCCCGCATCTGCGCGGCCCATGGCGCGGGCTTCGTCTTCAAGGCGAGCTACGACAAGGCCAACCGCACCTCTCTCAAGGGCCAGCGCGGACTGGGGCAGGAGGAAGGGCTGCGCATCCTGTCCGACATCCGCGACACCCTGGGCTGCCCGGTCCTGACGGACGTGCACGGCCCCGACCAGTGCGCCCCGGCGGCCGAGGCCTGCGACATCCTCCAGATCCCCGCCTTTCTCTGCCGCCAGACCGACCTGCTGATCGCGGCGGGCGCCACGGGCGCGGCGATCAACGTCAAGAAGGGCCAGTTCCTCGCCCCCTGGGACATGGCCAACGTCGCCGCCAAGATCGAGAGCACGGGCAACACTCGCATCCTGCTCACGGAACGGGGCGTGTCCTTCGGCTACAACACCCTCGTCGCGGACATGCGGTCCATCCCGATCATGGCGCGCACGGGCTATCCGGTCGTGATGGACGCGACGCATTCCGTCCAGCAGCCCGGCGGCCAGGGCAGCTCTTCGGGCGGGCAGCGCGAGTTCGCCCCCGTGATGGCGCGGGCCGCGGTGTCCCTGGGAATCGGCGCGGTCTTCATCGAGACGCACGAGGAGCCCGACCGCGCCCCGTCGGACGGCCCCAACATGATCCCGCTGCACCAGATGGACGCTTTAATCGCGTCCCTAATGGCGTTCGACCGGCTGGCCAAAACCGATCCCCTCAGGGCGTGACCTTTCGCAAAGTTGACGCAAGGAGGGGGTTGCGCCCGCCGAACGCTCCAGTTATTCCCCGCGCCACCACTGCTGGGGCGTCGCCAAGTGGTAAGGCAGCGGTTTTTGGTACCGCCATTCCCAGGTTCGAATCCTGGCGCCCCAGCCATGAACCAGAAAAAAGACAAGCGTTCCATTGGGTTAGCCAGTGAAACCACCGGCAACCTCCCGTCTGCGCCCCGTCGCGCGTCACAAACTGCTTCACAGGCCCCCGCGATGCGTCGGCGAAGCACGGGCAGAAGATGGGGCCTCCATCTCGTCCGCAGAAACGGGGTCTTCCACTTCCGACGCCGCTGGCCGGCCGCGCTCCGAAAGCGCGGAGCGCCCGAGTTTCTGTGCATCTCCCTCCGCACCCACGTTCTGGCCGAAGCGGTGAAGCGGTCAGCCGACCTCCTCGCCGCCATCGAGGCAGGAGAGCGGAACGTGCTGATGGAACTGGCGGACAGCCCCACCGCGGAGTGGCGGACGCGGGCCATGATCCGGGAAATGGTGCGCGCGGCCGTCGCCGCCATGCTCGCCCGCCAAGAGGCGCCGGTCGACGCGCTGGACACCGCGGCCCACCTCGAGCGCCTTGCGCAGCAGTCTGACGCGATCCGGTCAGCCCAGAAGGAACGGGACTGGTCGGAGGCCGCCCGCCTCGCGGGTTCCGCCGCGGCGCTCACGGGCGTGCCGCATGAGGCGCTGGTTGGCCCGGTCCTCGGGCGCGAGATCCTGTCAACAGCCCGGCGTCTTCTCGAACTGGCCCATCGCGTGGAGAAAGAGTGCGGGGATCCGCTTCATCTCGGACAGGAGTTGCTGACCCAAGTCGGGCTGCCGGCACGGCGGCAGGCCCTGCGGCCGCCCATGCTTCTCTCGGAGGCGATCGAGAAGGCGGCGGAGGAAGCCCCCGACGAAGTGGAGAAGAAGGTTCGTGCCGTGGGTCGGCTCGCGATCGCCTTTTTCGGCGATGTGCCGGTCGCCACGCTGGGCTTCGAACGCGTTTTTGAGTTTCTTGAGTTCATCTGGAAGATGCCGAAAGGCTGGGGTAAGGGCCACGGCCGCAACCGGCATGGACAGCCCGGCCGCGAGATCGATCCTTTGGCCGAACAGCGCGAAGCGGACGCGCACGACGCGGCCGTCTTGGCCGAGGTGATGGCGACCCCCGACCTCACGCTCCCTGAGAAGCGGCGGCGCGTCGTCGAGCGCCTGACGCCGCGCCTCACGGATGGGTACCTCCTCGTTCAGCGCGACATGTTCGCCCGGATCGCGCGCGCTGCGCTCGGCTCCGCGGTCGTCGGCCGGTCGGTCGACGACGAGGACCGGGTCGTGCCCTCCCACCGGCAGATCGAGGCAAAGCTGGTGGTGTGGCACAAGAGGGCACGGACGCCCTGCGGCTTGCCCACCCGCATTTCCCGACCGAAGCGTCGCCGGTCCTGGTCGCTCGAGCATGTGGTGAGCCTGCTCCTGTCCCCGATCTTCGCCGGGTCGAGCTCGACCGCCCAGAGGTGGCGCAAGGCGACGTCCAGCAAGCGCTTTATCCTCAGGGATGCTTTCTACTGGGTTCCCCTCTTCATGATCACCCTCGGCGTCCGACCAGAGGAGATTCTTCAGCTCAAGGTCAGGAACGTTCGTCTTCGGGATGGCATCCTTTGCGTCTTCTTGGGGGACGACCTCGACGACGCGATCAAGACCGAGCAGTCGCGCCGCGTCCTGCCGGTTCCCGAGCTCCTCCTCCGCCTGGGCTTCAGGGAGTGGATCGCCTTCAAGGGGCAGTCAGGCGAGGTCTGGGCGTTCCCGGAGGTCCAGCCTGATGCCTCGCATGATCGTCGCTCCCAGATCTGGGGGGACCGTATGCGGACCCTGCTCGCTCGCCTCGACCTGAAGTGCGAGCGCGAGGACATCTACGCGATGCGTCGCACCTTGGCCTCCAAGCTCCTTAACTTGGGGGTGGACAACGGCGTGCGGCAGCGCGTTCTCGGGCATCTCGAGGGCACCACGGTCGATCGGCACTACTCGGACGATGGCCTCGTCGAGCTCAAGGCTCTGCTTGATCAGGTGGACTACGGCGTTGCTGTTGGTCAGAAGTCGGGCTTCGCGTTCCCGGTGATCACGGGTTGCACGGTTGCACTCCTGCCCCCGCTTGAGGTCCTGGTCGCGCTCACCGACCAGGGCGCCGTCTCCGCCCTGCGCCTCTGCGATCCCGACACCGACGAGACCGTGTTCGCGGCGCGCATCGCCGGGGCTCCGGCTCCCAAGTCGCAGGAGTGGGACAGCCTCGAGGTTCTGACGGGTCGGGCAGTTGCCACGCGCGCCAACGAGATCCTCGCAGCCTATTCGGCCATTCTTCCGGCCAACGAGGAGGCTGTCGCCGCCTTCGAGCACCTCCTCATCCTCGGCGATCCCGCACCTCGGATGCCGCTTCCTCCGGCTCCGGTTCGCGAAAGCGCCGTTCCGGGGCGGGCAACCGACCCGCACCCGGTCGCACCGGAACCGGAAGCCTTCCACGAAGGTCCGGTGCTCGGTCTTAGAAAGGGCGACACCGCGATCTGCGTCTTCCCCTGCCGGGGCCGTGGGGCTGAGGACAAGCTGCCCCGGCCGGGCCTCGTCGTCGCCGTCCGCACATTGCGCGGCGAGACCTTTCTCGATCTTGCGCCGGGCATTCCCCACAACCAGATGCCGGTTGCTCCGCACGAACTCCTCGTGGTGGAGGCCGACGAGACGAGTTCTGCCGGCTTGGCAAAGCCGACCCGCTTCGACCTGCGCCATCGCATCCTGGTGCGCGTCGACGATGGCAGCCGTCTTCATCGCCGCCTCGGATCGTTGAGCAGGAAGAGCGACCAAAGGCTCATGCAGTCCATCCAGTTCGCCGGTGATGTGTCGCCGCTGCCGGTCGGAGAGGGGGCGGGAATCGGTCGGACCCCTGTCGTCGAACGGCGGGCGAAGAAGGTCGTGCACCCGCCGGCACCGTCGCCGGCCATCGGTAGGCGGTGATCAGAACCCGATCGGGCTTGCCCGGTCGGGCCGGGTGGCGGCTCACCCCTGCCCCTCTTCTGCCTGCCTTCGTGGAGCGGCCGCCCGTCCCGTGCGAAGGCCGGCAGCTTGCCGATCGTAGTCTCCGCGATGGCAGCCCTGGGGCCGCCATTCCCTATGTGCCGGTGGGTTCCTCGCTGGTCTCGTTCGGTCGATGTTGGTAGAACAGAACATGAACTCCAGGACGGAGACGTCATGTTCGAACTTGCGACGCAAGAGCTGCGGGGCCTTGATGATACCCAGCTTCGGGCTCTGATTGTTCGCCTTTGCGAGGCCGAGGTAGTGGCTCTCGGGGCCTTTGCCGGGCTGTGCGGTGGGGCGACGCACAGACTGCTGCCGACGGCGGGCTCGACGTAGTGGCCGGGCCGGAGGGTGGCGTCGTAGGCGACTTCGTGCCGCGCGCCTGGACGGGGTTCCAGGTGAAGAAAAGCAGGATGCCTGTGGGGAACATCCGGACTGAGATGGCGTCTGGAGGCGTGTTGCGCCCGATTATAGGGCAGATTGCGAGGGCGTGGGGCGCCTACGTCGTGGTGACGCTCGACGACGGGGTGACGGGCTCACACCCCAGGCACGCGACGCCCGTAGGGCCGTGATGGCCGCCGAGGTGGCGCGGACGTGCGGTGAGATGTCGATCCATCTTGATGTCTACGGAGTGAACGAGCTCGCACAATGGTTGCGCTCGCACCCTGGGGTGGTGCTCTGGGCGCGCGAGACGCTGGGCCTGAGTCTCTCAGGCTAGCGGCCGCATGGGCGATGGTCGCTGGTGCCGGAGGGGGATGACGATGCGCTGATCGACGGTGAGGGGCTGCGAACCCTCGTCCCGGGTCGGACAGAGGCGGAGACCAATCTCTTGGCGTCGATCGAGGCAATTCGCGGCCTCGTGCGGGAGGGCCGGGGCGCGGTGCGGATCGCAGGCTTCTCGGGCTTGGGGAAGACGCGTCTCGTGCAGGCGCTCTTCGAGGAAGGGGTGGCCGCAGAGCCGCTCGACCGAGCGACGGCAATCTATCCCGACATGGCCGGCCGGCTCGTGCCGATGCCCGACGACGCGTTGAGACAGTTCATGGCCGAGGGGCTCGAGCCGGTGGTCGTGCTCGACAACTGCCCGCCCGATGCGCATGCCCGCCTCGCACAGGTCGCGGCGGAGAGAACCTCGTCGGTGCGCCTGCTCGCCGTCGAGTACGACGTGGCGGACGACCAGCCGGAGTTCACGCAGATTGTGCGCGTCGAGGGAACGGGGACGGCGATCTGCGAGACCTTGGTGGGGCGGCGCTTCCCCGGTTTCGGCCAAGCCAATGCGCGCCGGATTGCGGAGTTCGCCGAGGGGAACGCCCGCATCGCTCTCTCGCTCGCGGGGGTGGTTGGGCCGAACGAAACCCTCACGCGGCTCTCCGACAACCTCCTGTTCGCCCGACTCTTTGAGCAACGACAAGGACGGGACAACGCGCTCCTGCGCGCAGCCGAGGCGCTGTCGCTGGTGTACTCATTTTCTGTGATGCCGGGTGGGGAAGGCGAGGTCGAACTCGATGCACTGGGCGGACTTGTGGCGAAAGACAGACAGAGCCTCCACGCAGATGTCCATGAGCTCCTCACCCGCCAGCTTGCGCAACGGCGGGGCGACTGGCGGGCGGTGCTCCCCACCGCGCTCGGCAATCGGCTGGCCCGAGGAGCCCTGGGGCGGGTGCCCGGCGACCTCCTGAGAGATACATTCGAGCGGGCCGGGCGCGGGCGGCTCCTCGTGTCCTTCGCGCGCCGCCTGGGCAACCTCCACGACACCCCCGAGGCGGCGGCGATCGTCGAGGCGTGGCTCGCGCCTGGGGGGCTGCTGCACGACGTGCGGCAGCTCACCGGGACAGGCCTCAACATGCTCGAGAACGCCGCGCCGGCCGCGCCCGAGGCGGCATTCCGCGCCATCGTGGCCTCGCTCCGGTCCACCCAGGAGGCCGTGACGCTCTGGCGCAGCGCGCCCACGCTCCGGGTGGCCACGGACGTGCTTCTGGCCCTAGCTCATGATCCCGGGCTCTTCGAGCAGGCGGTCCAAGCGCTCGCGACTCTGGCACGGGCACAGGAGCCGGACACCCGGAGCGACAGCATCCGGGACGGGCTGTTTGGGCTGTTCGCGCTTTACCTGTCCGGCACGGAGGCGCCGCCCGAACAACGGGCGCGGATCGTGGAGACGTTCCTCGACTGCGCGGATCCGGTCGAAGTCGAGATGGGGCTCGGGATGCTCGAGCGGGCGCTCCTTAAAGCGGCCCCCGACGCTGAGACAGTGTTCGGGGCCTTCGTTACTGCGGCTCCCCCGACCATTTACTCGGGGAGCGGTGCCGACGTGATCGCGCGGCGTCGCGCCGCTCTGTCCGAACTCCTCGTTCATCAATCAGAGGCGATCAGGCTTGCTGCCGCCCACCACATTCCCGCTCTGGAGGAATTGGAGAGGAGGGAGCGCGAAAGCGAGCTTACTTGGGCGCAGGAGCACGATCAGCGCTTCGAATGAAAGCTCGCGCCCAGATCTTCTTGGTTATGCGCCGCCGCGATCCGCGCCACCGCCTCAAGACGTCGATGCGCCGACATCTCCTCCAGCGTCATGGGCCGGACTTCTCTGTAGGTCCAGTCGGGTTCCGGCCCGTCCGGGTCGTAGCCCAGCGCCGCGAGAGCCTGGAGAAGGAGATGCCAGAGCTCCGGTCGCACCTCATCGACGCCGGTCTCCCACATGCAAAGCCACGAAAGGCGCCAAGGATCTGACCCGGGCCGCACCCGCACGGAAAAGCTCCCGTTCCAGTCGGGATGCCGGACGTGCATCCAGGCGTGGATGTCGCTCAGATCGCGGCGGAGCTGTTGATACGCCTCGGCCTCGAACGCATCCACCTGTGCTTCCAGCTCGGCCAAACGACGGGCTTCCTGGGGCAGAGGCACGCGACCGACCGAGGCCAACATCTGCTTCAGGGCAGCGACGCGGTCGTCTGCGGTACGGAGCGGAAGAGGATTGTGGGTCATGATGTCATTCCAGAGATGGAAGCCGTGCTGATCCGCGGGCGTCAGAAGTCGGCGGATCACACCAGCAGGGCAAAGACGTACAGCTGTCCTGACCCGGGCCTCGGCCAGCCGCCACGGCAGCGGGTCGGCCCGGACGGCTGCCGAAGAGAGTCGGCCCTTGGAGCAGGATCAGCTCGAGGATCGAGGCCACTGATCACTGTCAGGCGGGTTGGGCTGCCCGAAGGCCGCCCGTTCCAAATCAGCTCTCTGCCGCGGGCTCGGGGTCCTGAGTTCCCTCGCCCGAGGGCTTCGGCTCGTCCTCGCCCACGTCGAGACGCAAGTTGTGGTAGGTGCCCCGCATGAAGCGCCAGGACGTGACGAGCCCGTCCCGGACGGCATCGTCGAAAGACAGATAGATGCCCGTCTCCACAAGCTTCGTATAGTCGGCGGCGAGGCGCCCGGGGAGAGTGAGGGTCACCTCCAAGGGCTCGTACGTGGGTTGTTGGGTCGTGTTGGTGGTCATGGGATCTCCTGGATGACCGGCGGCCTCGCGCCGCCATTAGAGAGCTTGGCCGGTTCGCTCAGCGACGAAGCGGATTCTTGGAGAAAGTTGCATTCTCCTTCAGAACAGCAGCGGCGCGAGCTACGGACCGGGGGGGCGTTCGCCCTGGACCGCGGCGCCGGCTCGCCCCTGAGGCCTTACTCAGCCCTGAGCCTCGGACCTGATGACAGCCGTGCCCCAGCGGGATCGGGAACAAGCTGTCCAAACCGGTCTCCCCACCGGAGCTTGGGCCCGCCGGTCTGTCTGTCTCTCGGGGCCAGACCGGATCTGCCCCCTGCCCTCACAGGGCTCGCAGCGCGGCCTCGACGTGCATCCAGTCCTCGATGCGCCGATGAGCGGACAGCTGCTTCGCCCTGTCCTGCCAGACTTGTTGGGGTCCGTAGGCGGGGCCGTCACGGTTCGACCCGTAGCCCAACGCCCGGAGCGCGTCGAGGACGTCCGCCTCCACGCGAGGCATTAGAGCGAGTCTTGCGCATTCCTCCGAGAAGCCGCAGCAACGCCGGTGGCGAGGCGCACACATAGGGCAAGGTAGGCCGCCGCCGCTGCACGCTCCTCGTCGCCGATGGCAGACAAGATCTTTGGGCCATCGTCCCGCACCGAATGTCCTTCCCTCGATCCAAGACAGACTGCTAGCATCGCACTGCGACCGACGTCCCGCGCCCGACCCAACCTGTTGCGTTCGAGGTCCCACCCCATGAGCCTTCGAGCTTTGGCCCTCGCCAGCCTCCTGTCCACGCCCGCGTGGGCGCAGGAGGTGACCACCGCCCGGCTCGACAACGGCATGGAGGTGGTCGTGATCGAGGACCACCGCGCGCCCGTGGCCGTGCATATGATATGGTACAAGACGGGGAGCGCTGACGAGCCCGCAGGGTCGTCGGGTGTGGCCCACTTCCTCGAGCATCTTCTCTTCAAGGCGACCGACGAGAGGAAGGCGGGCGAGATCGACCGCTTGGTGGCCGAGACTGGCGGATCGCACAACGCCTTCACGGACGTCGACTTCACCGCCTACCACCAGCGCGTCGTCGCCGACCGCCTGCCTTTGATGATGGCGATGGAGGCCGATCGCATGAATGACCTCCGGCTGACGGAGGCTGACATAGAGGCTGAGCGCGGCGTGATCCTGGAAGAGCGAGCGGGCAGCGTCGATGCGGACCCGCAGGCCATCGCCTTCGAGCAGATGCAGGCGGCGCTTTTCCTCAACCACCGTTACGGTCAGCCGGTGATCGGCTGGCGTCACGAGATGGCCGCCCTCGACATGGCCGACGTCCTTGGGTTCTACGACCTCTACTACTCGCCCAACAACGCCATCGTGGTCGTGGCGGGCGACGTGGAGCCCGATGCGGTGATCGCCATGGCGGAGGAGCACTACGGCCCCCTCCCGGCCGAGCCGCGGCTCCCTTCGCGTGCGCGCGCTCAAGAGCCGCCACAACTTGCGGAACGGCGGGTGGTCTACAAGGACGAGCGTGTCGCCGAACCCTACCTCGCGCGCAGCTATCTGGCGCCACCACGGGACGCCGGGGACCAGGAGGAGGCCGCGGCGCTCGTCTACCTTTCATGGATTCTTGGGGGCTCGCCCTATACGTCGGTGCTGGCCAAGGCTCTCACCTTTGAGGCGGACGTGGCCCTTGACTCGTGGGCGGACTACCTCGGCACGAGCCTCGACCACGGGATCTTCACGCTGGGTATCCTGCCCTCCGACGGCATCACCTTGCAGGAGGCCGAGGAGGCCATGGACGCGGCGGTGGCCGCCTTCCTGGAGGACGGGGTGGACGCGGCCCAGATGGAGCGCGCCCGCACTCAGATCGAGGCGTCGGAAATCTACGCACGCGACGACGTGGAAGGGCTCGCCAACCGCTACGGCGAGGCGCTTGCCACAGGCCTTTCCGTCGAGGACGAGCAGGCCTGGCCCGCCATCCTCCAGGCCGTCACGGCTGAGGATGTCATGGCCGCCGCGCAGGCGGTGCTCGACCGCGACCGCTCCGTCACGCTCTGGGTCGACTCCGATGGCGAGGCTCCCCGATGATTGAAGCGATGATCCGCCTCGTTGCCGCCCTCGTCCTCGCGGTTCTCCCTCTGGCTGCCCGTGCAGCAGTGGAGATCCAGGAGGTCACGTCCCCAGGAGGGATCAAGGCCTGGCTGGTGGAGGAGCCCTCGATCCCTTTCACCGCAATCGAGATCCGAGTTCGCGGCGGCGCCGGCCTCGACCGCCCCGGCAAGGAGGGCTCGGTCAACCTGATGACGGCGCTGCTCGGGGAAGGGGCAGGCACGCGCGACGCCCTCGCCTTTCAGGAAGCGAGTGAGAGCCTGGCCGCGCACTTCAGCTTTGGCGTAACCGATGATGTGGTGTCGGTCTCGGCCACGATGCTGACCAGGAACCGCCCTGAGGCAGCGGCGCTCCTGCGCGAGGCGCTGACCGCACCCCGCTTCGACGCCGACGCAGTCGAGCGGGTGCGCGATCAGGTGCTGTCCGTCATGGCCTGGGACGCCGAGGACCCCGGCATCATCGCCTGGGAGACAGCCGCCGCCGCGGCCTTTCCTGGTCACCCCTACGGCGCTCCCGACTATGGCACCGCCGGGTCGGTAGCCGCCCTGACCCGTGACGACCTTGTTCAGGCGCACCGTGACGCCCTTGTGCGCAGCCGGGTCTACGTGGGCGCCATGGGCGACATCACGGCCGCGGAGCTGGGCCTTCTGCTCGACGAGCTCCTGGGCGCGCTGCCCGCTGAGGGCCCGCCACTGCCACCTGACGTCCAGCCCGCGCTCGCCGGGGGCATCACCGTGGTCGACTACCCCACCTCGCAGTCGGTCGCGGTCTTTGGCCAGAACGGCATCGCTTTCGACGATCCCGACTTCTTCGCTGCCTATGTGCTGAACCACGTCCTGGGCGGCGGCGACGCCCGATCTCGCCTCTGGCTGGAGCTGCGCGAGAGACGGGGGCTGACCTATGGGGTCGACACCTGGCTCGAGCCCCTCGACCATGCCAACTTGTGGCTGGGCTCCGTGGCGTCAGAGAACGGCACCATCGCCGAAGCGATCGGGCTCATCCAGGACGAGTGGGCCCGCCTCGCGGCAGAGGGTATCACCGACGCCGAGCTGTCTGCGGCCAAGGCGTACCTCACAGGCGAATACCTCCTTCGCTTCGACGGCAACGCTCACATCGCGAGCATTCTGGTCGAGATGCAGCTGGACGGCCTGCCGCCCAGCTTCGTCGACGATCGCAACGCTCTCGTCGAGGCGGTCACCCTTGAGGACGTCCGCCGTGTGGCGGCCGAGTTCCTCGAACCTGCCAAGTTGAGCTTCGTCGTGGTGGGTCAGCCCGGGGAGTTGGACGGAGATGCGTCGGCGGAGCCTGAAACCGTCGCGCCCGAGCCCGCGGCCACGCCGGCCCCCTGAGGCTCGCTGCCGATGCTGGCGGGAGCGGGACCCGCGGTACGTTTGTCTCGTCCAAGCTTCCCCGGCGTGGTCGGCGCGTAGGCCTTCTCTCGTATGGTACGGGCGGACGAGCCCGTCAGCCGTCAGCCTCTAGGCCAAGGCGGGCTCGCTCGACGAAGCGACGGACGCGATCGGGATCGACAGGGTTCCACCAAAGGCCTTCCTCCTTGAGCGAGGACGCAACGATCACGCCGTTGGTGCGCGCGAGGATGGCCAGGATGTTGTCTTTGTTGACTCCAGAACCCACGAGGAGCGGCAAGTGGGTGGCTTTCCCGATTTCGTCGATCTCCTCGAGGCTAGCGGAGTGGCCCGTGCGCTGGCCGGTGGCGATAATGCAGTCCGCATCGAAGAAGGCGAGGTCTCGAGTGAGCTCGGCCACGGAGCGGTCAGCCACGATGGCATGGCTACCGTGCTTCACGTGAGAGTCGGCGAAGACACGCACGTTCTCAGCACGCAGCAGCGACCGGTAACGCATGGCTTCGGCCGCGCGTCCCTCCATGAAGCCCTCGTTCGCCACATAGGCGTTAGCCCACTGGTTGACACGGATGAAGTCGGCTCCACCGGCAGCCGCGACTGCCAGCGCAGGCAGCGGCGCGTTGGCGAGCACATTCACGCCGATCGGCACGCCCGTCGCGCGACGCACCCGGTCGCTCACCACGGCCATGAAGGCTGAAGTCTCGGGACCAATATCCTCGGGCTTCTGGAAGGGAACATCGCCATGGTTCTCAACGATGAGGCCATGAATGCCACCTTGGATCAGGCGCTCGGCATCCCGCAGGCAGCTGTCATAGATAGCCTCGACCCGATCGCCACGATAGCGTGGCGCACCTGGGAACGGCGGACAGTGGATCATCCCGATCAGCACCTTGTCGCGCCCGAAGATCTCTCTTATCGCATTGGAGCTTCGGTCAGAAATCAACTGCATTTTCAATCCTGTCAGTGAAGAACGAGCTGTGCATGCGAGCTTTCGTGGTCGGCAACATCGCCCTTGATGAGACCATTCGTGTGGCTGAGCTGCCCACTCCGGGGGCCTCGATCTTGGGGCAGGAGCTGTCGCGCGACCTGGGCGGCAAGGGTGCGAACCAGGCCATCGTGTTGGGCCGCGCCGGGCTCGACTGCACGCTGATTACCGCTATCGGTGAGGACGCCCGCGGGGCTGAGATCCGAGGACGCCTGGCTGCTGAGCCACTCAGAGCCGAGCTGACCGTGGTGCCACATGTAGCCAGCGACTTCTCTATCATCCTTGCAGTCGAGGGGGGCGATAATTGCGTCATCACAACCAACGCGGCGGCAACCGCGTTGACACCCGCGCAGGCGTTAGGCGGCCTTGCCGATGCACGAGCGGGTGACCTTCTGGTGTTGCAAGGCAATCTCACCGCAGAGACAACGGTTGCCGTGCTGGCGGAAGGGCGGCGGCGAGGCCTCCTCACTGCCCTGAATCCTTCTCCCCTGCGGCCGTTCCTTGCAGCCCTCTGGCCGCTGGTGGATGTCGTGTTCGCCAACCGAGGCGAAGCCGAGGCCCTCGGCGGTGCGGCCGCCCTGCTCTCCGCCGGCGTAAGATCGGTGGTCATGACGCTGGGACCTGATGGCGCCGTGCTCCTGGAGGGATCCGGCGAGCAGCGGGTGCCCACCCGTCCTTGTCCTGTCATGGATCCGACCGGCGCCGGCGACAGCTTCATGGCAACCGCTTTGGCTTCGGCGGCGCGGCGTAGCACAGCCCTGGACGAGTTGTCATTGCGCCATGGAACGCGGGCGGCGGCGCTGACGGTGAGCCGGCCAGGCACGGTTCAGGCCTTCCCAACCAGCGTCGAGCTCAAGGACATTCTATCGGAGCCTTGAGCCACGCGTCAGTCGCGTGCCTCTGCAAGCCAGCCCAGGAGGTTCTTCCAGAGCTGGCCATAGCCTTCCCAAGCGCAAAAGGCTGGCGACAGCCAGTGTGGGCCGATGTCCGAGGTCCATGCCGCAGTGCGCCCCTGACCATGCTGACCCAGCACAAGAAGGGGATGACCGCCCTGCTCCTCCGGCACGCGGGCGAGCACCTCAGCGCCGTCGCGCAGCTCCACCTCATTGACTCCGAGAATGAATGGCCAGGTTCCGTTCATGCCCTTCAGCACCGGATGATCGGGCTGGAGCACCTCAGGTGTCGCCCCCTCGCACATCTCGACGCGGTCGTCCCAGGGCAGGCACTTGACTGGCAGCACGTCCTCAACGGGCGTCCGGCGCCAGCGGGCCCGGCCGTCGATTCCCTGGAAAGAGAAGTATCCGCCGCACATGAGAAGCCCGCCCCCCTTCTCCACCCAGGCCTTGAGCAGCCGGAGCCGGTTTGGGACCGTCTCGGACCGAAGCCAGACCGCAGGAGGGAGCAGGAACGTGTTTGAGCCGATGTCCGACAGGATAATGACGTCGTAGGCCTCAAGCCCCGCCATGTCGAAGGGGAACCCCTCGGCAGCCTCATGGGCGGTCATGTAAGTCAGCTCGAACTCGCTGCCCTTTAGAGCCTTCACCAAAGGCTCGGCCCCTAGATGGAAGGTGACGCTGCCGAACTGGTCAAAGCCCTTGTAATGCGTGGCGGAGCTCACCCAGCTCTCGCCCACCAGCAGAACCTTGGTGGTCATGTCGTTCCTCTCGTTGATCGTCAAAAGGTGGCGTCAAAAACCCGACGGGGGTTCGTCACCATCAAGGTCTCAAGTGACGCCTCGTCCATGCCATGCCGTCGCAGCCTTGGCAGGAAGTGCCGCACAACGAAGGCGTAGCCATTCCCACCGTAGCGGGTCAGCATCATCTTAATGAAGACGTCCTGGGACAGGAGCACCCGATCCAGGTAGCCGGCCTCGGCAAGACCCATGATGGCCACGGCCACCTCGTCGTCGCTCGGACACTGCACCTGCTGGTCAGCATAGAAATAGTCCATGCCAATCATGTCGAACTCGAGAAAGGCACCTCTCCGCGCCAAGCTGTGCTGGTACTCGCGGTCGGCATGCGACGGGTTCATGTGGCAGAGGACAGTCTGACGGAGATCGCCACCCTCTTCCTCCACGATGTTGAGCACGCGGTGAGCGAGGCGGAACCATCCGGGAAGGTGAACCATAAGTGGAAGCTGCGTCCGCACCATCGCCCGCACGCCTCCCCGGAGAGACCGTTCCTCACCTTCGGTGAAGTCCGAGGACACGCCGATCTCGCCGATGAGGCCGATCTTCGCATCGGTCCCGTCAACCCCCTCCAGAGCCTCGTGCACGATCTGGTCGGCAATGTCGTCAGCCGAGAGCTCTTCGAGGCCCGCCGGGAACGACGTGTGGAGGTAGTAGCCGGCTCCCATCACGACGTTGAGCTTGGCTCCTCTGGCAATGGCACGCAGTTTGACTGGATCGCGGCCGATCCCGCGGCAGGTCGGGTCGACAATCGTGCGCCCCCCGACCTGCGCGAAAGCTGCGGCTTCCTTGATGGCCAGGTCGAGTTCGTCCAAGGCGATGTTGTGCCGGTTGACGAAGGGATCCTGTCGGAGTTCCGACAGGATCTCCATGCGGACGGGGCCGTCTGCGAGATACTGCCGCTCCGGCTCCTTGGGCGCGTTCCACCAGCAGCGGCAGTCGTTCTGAAGATGCTCGTGCATAAGGGTGATGCCGAGGTCGGCCGAGGGGATCGGCCCGTCCACTGTCATCACGAGCCCCGAGCGGACATGCGCGGGCGAGAGTTCGGAGGCCATGCTCAGGACCCCGCTCGCGGCAGTCGCAGCCGCGCACTGAAGAGCTTCGTGTTCATCCAGATGGCGATCAGGATGATGGTGCCCGTCACGATCTGGGTGAAGAACGGGGAGATGTGCATGAGGATGAGCCCGTTACCGATTACGGCGATGGTCATGGTGCCGAGGACAGTGCCAACGACGCTCGACTTGCCTCCCATCAGGGAGGTCCCGCCGAGCACGACGGCTGCGATCACCTGGAGTTCGAAGCCCACGGCAGCATTGGAGGAGCCCGAGCCAAGCCGGGCGGCGATCAGAAGACCGGCGATGGCGCTCGCCACCCCGGAAACCACATACACAGAGGTTACGATCCAGCGCGCAGGCATGCCGACACGTCGGGCAGCTTCCAGATTGGAACCTACTGCTATGACCTGCCGCCCGTACCGGGTGCGCAGCATCACGACGAAGCCAAGAACGGCCACGAGCAATGCGATCAGCGCGGGCGCTGGAAGCCCAGCCAAGGTCCCCCGTCCCAGCCAGAAGAACCCGGGCACATCCACAATGGGAATGGAGTAGCCCTCGGTCAGGTAGAGCGCGTAGCCGCGCAGGATAGAGAGACCCGCCAGGGTCACGATGAAGGCGGGAATGCCCTGGTAGGCGATGAACCAGCCCTGAGCCAGGCCGATGAGCCCGCCCGCGACGACCATCAGAAGGACCGCCACAGGCCATCCCACGCCTTGGGCCATCAGGATCGCCGCTAAGGCGTTGACCAGAGCGAGGGTAGATCCCACCGAAAGGTCGATGCCCCCGGTCGTGATCACCAAGGTCATCGCCACGGCTACGATCAGGATTGGAGCGGCCTGCCGCACGATGTTCAGAATGTTGCCGGCGCTCAGGAAAGCGTCGGTGCCCACCCCGAAGATGACAATGCAGACTAGCAGGAACAACGCGATCGACAGGACTTGAGCGTGCTCCCCCACGAAGTCGGCAAGAGCGGAGCCCTGGGCCCGCTAGGTATAGGGGGCCATCAGTGCGCCTTCCCCCCGGTGATCAGACTCACGAGCTCTTCGAGGTTTGTCTCGCCGATCCGCCGCTCGGCGACTTTGGTGCCCTCGTACATGACGGCGATGCGGTCGCAGACGCGGAACAGATCCTGAAGCCGGTGCGTGATGAGAACGACGCCTACCCCGCGCGCCTTGACACGGTTAATGAGAGACAGCACGGCCTCGACCTCGGCCACGGCAAGCGCGGAGGTAGGCTCGTCCATAATGAGGACCTTCGGGTTGAAGCTCGCCGCCCGCGCGATGGCAATGGCCTGCCGCTGCCCGCCCGAGAGCTTCTCCACCTTGGCAGTCAGGCGCGGGATGCGGATCTCGAGCGCATCGAGCATCCGCCGGCCCTCCTCCAGCATTCGCTTCTGGTCGAGGAAGATCCCCTTTGTGAGCTCGCGCCCGAGAAACAGGTTCCCAATGACATCCACGTGGTCGCAAAGGCTCAGGTCCTGAAAGACCATCTCGATCCGACGAGCCCGCGCGTCGGCGGGTCCGGCGAAGCGGACAGGTGTGCCTTCGACGGTGATCGTACCGCCGTCGGGAATGTAGGTTCCCGAAATGACCTTGCTGAGCGTCGACTTGCCGGCGGCGTTGTCACCGATCAGGCCCAGGCATTCACCAGGAAGGATGTCAAGATCAACGCCCCTGAGTGCCTGGTGGGAGCCGAAACTCAACTGGATGCCGGAGAGCGACACCAAGGGCTGGGTCGGCTCGATGCCGGACGGGAGGGGCGCGCCCCCTCCCGCCGGTTGGGCCGCCTCAAAGGGTTGGCCCGGAGGACTCATTCGAACATCGACCGGAAGTCGTCCACGTTCTCCGAGGTCACGATTGTCACGGGGACGGGGATGTTGCGCTCCACTGTGCCGCCATCCGACAACGTCACCAGCGCCTCGACGGCCGCCCGCCCCATGCCGGCGGGGTCCTGCTGGATGACTGCTTCCACATAACCTGCATCGATCCCGGCGACGGCCGAGGCGGTGAGATCCCAGCCGAAGACCTTGACGTCGGCTTGGCGGCCCTGACTTTCCACCGCAGCGACAGCACCGAGGAGCGCAGGCTCGCCGGTGGCGTAGATCGCCGTCATGTCAGGGTTCGCGGTCATCAGGTTCTCGGCCGCGGAAAGCGCGACATCCTGAACGTTCTGGCCGTCTACGGTGTCAGCCATGGTGATGCCCTCGACACCCTCCAGAACACCAGTGAATCCCTCCAGGCGGACGTTCTGGATGAAGGAGTTGAGCGCGCCGACAATGCCGACTTTGGCGCCACCGTTAGCCGCAGCCCAGTCGACGAAACCTGACCCAGTTCCGCGCCCGCCGCAGCGTTGTCGACGCCGACCTGCGCCTGATGCGGCCCCTCCCCAGGCAGGATCGCGTCGATGGCCACCACGGGAATGCCGGCCGCGGCCGCCTGCTCGACAGCGGGCATGATGCCGTTCACGTCGATCGCCACAACAGCCAGGCCATCCACGCCCTGCTGGATGTAGGTCTCGATAGCGCTGTTCTGCGCGGCGGGATCGTTGTTGGCATTGAAGATCACCAACTCGACGCCGGCTGCGTCGGCGGCGGCTTGGGCGCCCTCATTCATCTGGTTGAAGAACAGCGCCTGCTGGTTGATCTGCACCAGGGCGAAGGTCTTGCCATCTTCTTGTGCCCAAGCCGGCCCGGCAGTCAGGAGTGCCACGGTCCCCAGCAGACTCACGAGGCGGCGAACGGATTGAGTTCTCACGGGTTGTCCTCTCTGTTGTCCGTTGCAGGCTGTTTGTCTGGTCGGCGGAGCAACGGATCCGCGCTGAACCAGTGTCACGGGAAGGAGATTTTCGGAGGCATTGAGCACCCTCGGAAAACCAGCCAGGCTTGGGCAGATGGGCAAAGGCGCCTGCCCCGAGTTCACGCACCGGCTGGCGAATGGCAGTAGTGTCTGGAGCAAAGAGGCGCAGCCATAACTGAAGCGGCTGATCGCTTTCTCGATCTGGGCTCGTGCCCGCTCCGGAAACTCGGGCCAACCATTGAATTTGCGCGATACGTTTGTGGTTGAAACCCCAGCAGCTTTGGCAACATCCAACAAGCTGGCAGCCACTGGCTCTCCTCATCGTTCCGCAGCGCCCCAAGCTCCCAATGAAGCGCTTTCCTGTACGCTGACCTCCCGCCAGTCATCCTGTCAATCAGGTCGTGCTCCTACGCCACCCTGTTACGCCGGTCAGGATCTTAGAAGTTGCAACGGTCAGCCCGGCCAAGACGTCTTGTCGCCACGCAACTCGGGGTAAAAGAAGGCACGTTTGCAGATCTGGATCGCTCTGGAGCAAGCTTCAGCCTCGATGCCCTGGGGCATCCACGAAACTGCCGTCCGAGAAGACAGTGAAAGGGAGATCCACCGGCACCCGACCGGGACGGGACGGCTCGCAGGCCGAGCCTACTCCGGGGCTCAAGCCGACAAAGGCGGTCAGGAGACAGACGCAGATGCCGCCCAAGAGCCGCCAGTCATTGCGAGCGCCGGTTGGGGTCAAAAGGGTCATGAACATGAAGCCGTGGGCCAAGAAGAAGGCCCATCAATTCCTCTCTGATCATGGAGGGTGCGCTGGGGATCAACGGCGGGTCTCCTGACCAGGTCGCTACGAAGCGCGGGGACATGACTGAGGCAAGCGGGACGGCCGGTCCCCAGACTAAGCCCTTCAAGGTTGTTCGGACGGCCGAGATTCTTCGGTAGGCGATACTGAGTCTGCTAAGGTAATCAGGTCCACGGCAAGTTCCGGCCTTGCCGGAGCCAGCACGTCTGCGGGATTGGAGGACTTCAGCTGTTCAACCGCAGACAAACCCATCAGCTGAAGTGAGATCGCGATCTCATCCGAAAGGATATCGAAGGCTCGATCCACCCCCCATCGGCCTTCTGCTGCGACTGCCCAGGCAAAAGGCCGGCCAAGCATGACGGCATCCGCGCCTAGGGCCAAAGCCTTGATGATGTCGGTCCCTCGCCGGAAGCCGCTGTCGACGAAAAGCTCGACATTCGGGCCCAGCGCCTCTCGCATCGCCACGACCTGAGAGATGGTGGACCGCCCTTGGTCGAGTTGCCGTCCGCCGTGGTTCGAGAGGACGACGCCATCCACTCCAGCCTCCCGGGCTATGAGAGCGTCCCGAGGATCGGCGATGCCCTTGATGACAAGGCGGCCTGGCCAGCGGTCCCTGAGTTGTTTGACGCTGTCCCATGTCAGGTTTTTCTCAAGCCGCCGCGACAGAGCCGCGGCCTGCGCGAGCGCGCCCGTCCCGAATTCAGGTCGGTCCTTGACGAGTTCGACGCCCGGAAAGCCGTTTCGGAGGAGGTCGAACGACCAAGCTGGTCGTAGGGCAAACTGCGCCAGTAGACTGGGCGAGAGCCGGGTCACAGAGCGGAAGCCGTTGCGCACATCCCGTTCCCGGACCGAGGTGATGGCGGTGTCCACGGTCAGGAAGATCGTCTCGACCCCGGCTGACCGGCAGGCGTCGAGATAGGTGGCGTTCACCGTCGGATCGCGGTCGAGGTACAGCTGGAAGCTAAGGGTGCCTTCCAGCAGCGGCGCGAGCGAAGCCACTCCACGGATAGAAAAGGTCGAGAGGACGAACGGCACGTGATGATCGTGCGCTGATTGCCCGACCAAGAGATCACCGTCTCGCCGGTAGAGGCCCAGGAAACCCACAGGGCCAGGAAAGAATGGCAGGGATTGCCGGCGACCAAGATAGGTCGTCGACAGGTCCAACTCGCCCAGTTCGCAGAGCCCCCGCTGACGAAGCGCGTATCCGTCGAAGTCGGCGATGTTGCGCGCCAGCGTGGTTTCCGAGAAGGCGCCACCCTCGATGTAGTCGGCGAAGATCCGGGGCAGCCGATGCCGGGCCGCTTTGCGGAAATCGTCGATGCGGACGTATCGACGCGTGCGTCGGTCCATGGC
>CADCUU010000404.1 GCA_902805995.1 uncultured Rubellimicrobium sp. | reverse complement strand
GTGGATGTTCGCCCCCGCCATCGCTGCGGGCAACGCCTTCATCCTCAAGCCCTCCGAGCGTGCGCCGTCCGTGCCCATGATGCTCGCGGAGCTGATGGAGGAGGCCGGGCTGCCCAAGGGCATCCTCCAGGTCGTCAACGGCGACAAGGAGTCGGTGGACGCGATCCTCGACCACCCCGTGATCCAAGCAGTGGGCTTCGTGGGCTCCACCCCCATCGCGCAGTACATCTACGGGCGCGGTGCCGCGAACGGAAAGCGGGTGCAGGCCTTCGGCGGCGCCAAGAACCACATGATCGTCATGCCCGATGCGGACCTCGACCTCGCGGCCGACGCGCTGGTGGGCGCGGGCTATGGTGCCGCGGGCGAGCGCTGTATGGCGATCTCCGTCGCCGTTCCGGTGGGCGAGGAGACGGCGGACCGCCTGATCGAGAAGCTCGTGCCCCGCATCGAGAAGCTGAAGGTCGGCCCCTACACCGCCGGCAAGGACGTGGACTACGGCCCGGTCATCACCGCCGCCGCCAAGAAGAACATCCTCGCGCTTGTGGAATCGGGCGTGGCGCAGGGCGCGGACCTCGTGATCGATGGCCGCAACTTCAACCTCCAGGGCTACGAGGACGGCTTCTTCGTGGGCCCGCACCTCTTCGACCGCGTGACGCCCGACATGGACATCTACCGCAAGGAGATCTTCGGGCCGGTCCTGTCGACCGTCCGTGCCGCCTCCTACGAGGAGGCGCTGGGCCTTGCCATGTCGCACGAGTACGGCAACGGGACCGCGATCTTCACCCGGGATGGCGACGCGGCGCGCGACTTCGCGGCGCGGGTCAATGTGGGGATGATCGGGATCAACGTGCCGATTCCGGTGCCGCTGGCTTATCACACCTTCGGCGGCTGGAAGAAGTCGGCCTTCGGCGACCTCAACCAGCACGGGCCGGACAGCTTCCGCTTCTACACGCGGACCAAGACGGTCACTTCGCGCTGGCCTTCGGGCATCAAGGAAGGCTCGGCCTTCAACTTCCGCCCGATGGAGTGAGCCGCGCCAGGACGACCATCCGGGGGATGGTCGTCAGCGGCGGACGGGCGAGCGCCTGGGAGCCCAGGCGCGCCCGAGATGGTGCATCGTCTGGCAGGATCTGGGGGGCGGCCTGACGGGGCCGCCCTTTTCACATGGCAGCGATCGCCTGCCGATCAGGGGCGGTGACGCGTGGCCTTGCGAGTCGGTTCATGACACGATGGGAGGCCACGACGGACCCGGAGGATCCCTATGACACGCTCGCTCCCCGCTCTGGTGGCGGCCTTAGCCGTCGGGCTGCTTCCGCTCCCTGCCTTTGCGGAGCAGGGAGACCGTGGGCGGGACCGGGGCGAGTCCTGCCCGCCCGGCCTCGACGAGCGTGACCCGGCCTGCATACCGCCTGGGCAGGTCGGCAGGCAGGAGCGCCGCAACCGCAACGCCGAGGACCGCGCGTTGAGGTTCCTGAACGAGCTGGCGCGGGACCGCGACGAGGACCGGGATCGCGCGGAAGACAACGACGCGGAGGAAGCCCTGGCCATCGTGGGGGCGCTCGTGGGCCTGGCTCTGCTGGAACGCGCTTCCCGGGACGACGAGCCGGAGATGGGCGAGCCGGCGCCCGTCGCGGTTGCGCCCTGGACTCCGCCTGAGATTCCTGCGCGCCCGGACTCGCTAGCCTTTGCCGAAGAGCCTGACATGCCCTTCATCGAAGCGGCCCCGCCGGTCGTCCTGGCGGAGCCCGCGAGCCCAGCTGTCGAGGCGGCACCGATCGAGGTAGCGCCTGTCGAGGTGGCCCCCGTAGAAGCGGCGCCTGCGGTACGGATTCCCCCGCCGCCGCCAGCCGCCGCCGGGGCCCCGACATCGGACGAGATTTCCGAGGTGTTCGAGCGGGCGGAATCATCGGGCGCGACAGGGTTCTGAGCCGTCTGCGAGCGCAGCGCTGGCGCGAAGTGGACCTGTGCATTGGGTGCAGAAGTCGGGCGGATCGCGCCGGCGGAGCAGCAGGCCCGGTGGTGCGGTCCCTGGATAGGCACGCCAATGCCTTCTCAGAGCAAGCGAGCAGAACTGAGCCTAGAGGCTCGCCTGATCCCGAAGCGATGACCGGATAACGTCTGGCGGGATCAGCCGGGCCCGGTCGTCCGGTCAGGTCTGCAGGAGCGAAGGCGCGCTGCGAAGGGCACTGGAACGTCCCGGCACTGCCCTGATGACGCGACCGGGCCAACCTGCCCGACCGCGCAACTGTTCAACGGGCTCGCCGTGCCCCGGGCCGCTACTCGGCAGCCACCTTGCGCGCCTCCAGAAGCGGCTTCAGGTAATGCCCGGTATGGCTTTCCGGGTCGTCGGCCACCTTCTCGGGCGTGCCGGTCGCCACGATGCGCCCGCCGCCGTCGCCCCCCTCGGGCCCGATGTCGATCACCCAGTCGGCGGTCTTCACCACGTCGAGGTTGTGCTCGATCACGACGACGGTGTTCCCCTGGTCCACCAGCTCGTGCAGGACTTCTAGGAGCTTGCGCACATCCTCGAAGTGCAGGCCGGTCGTCGGCTCATCAAGGATGTAGAGCTTCCGGCCGGTCGAGCGACGGGACAGTTCCTTGGACAGCTTCACC
>CADCUU010000403.1 GCA_902805995.1 uncultured Rubellimicrobium sp. | reverse complement strand
ACCTCCGGCCGGATCGACTTCGCGGCCCCGGTGGTGCTGACGAACTCCGACTTCCGCTTCATCGTGACCGAGCAGCTGTCGGGCGCGGGGATCGACCCCGGCGCCATCCTGATCGAGCCCGAGGGCCGCAACACCGCCCCCGCGATCCTGGCCGCCGCGCTGCACCTGTCGGCCGAGGACCCTGATGCCATCCTGCTGGTGGCGCCCTCGGACCATGTCGTCCCCGACGCGGCGGCCTTCCACGCCGCCATAGAGAGGGGGCTGGAGGCTGTGGCGCAAGGCCGCCTCGTGACCTTCGGCATCCGTCCCACCCGGCCCGAGACGGCCTACGGCTACCTCGAACTCCCCCACACGCCCGACGGGGCCGGCGCGCCCGTCCCCCTGAAAAGCTTCGTGGAGAAGCCGGGGCCGGAGGAGGCGGAGCGGCTCCTCGCGCAGGGCACGCATCTGTGGAACGCGGGCATCTTCCTCTTCGCGGCGCGCGACATCCTGGGGGCCTTCCGCACGCTGGCGCCCGGCCTCATGGCCCCGGTGGAGGACGCGCTGAAGGACGCCCGCATCGACCTGGGCTTCCTTCGCCTCTCGCCCGAGGCCTGGGCACGCGCGCAGGACATCTCCATCGACTACGCGGTCATGGAGAAGGCCCCGAACCTGTCCGTCGTCCCCTTTGACGCGGAATGGTCGGACCTGGGCGGCTGGGACGCGGTCTGGCGCGAAAGCGGCCCCGACGCGGACGGCGTCGTCACCTCCGGGGAGGCCACCGCCATCGACTGCCGCGACACGCTTCTGCGGTCCGAGGCCCCGTCCCTCGAAGTGGTGGGGATCGGGCTGACCAACATCATGGCCGTGGCGATGAACGACGCCGTGCTCGTGGCCGACATGAGCCGGGCGCAGGACGTCAAGAAGGCCGTGGACGCCCTCAAGCGCAAGGGCGCGGTCCAGGCCACGCATTTCCCCAAGGACCACCGCCCCTGGGGCTGGTTCGAAAGCCTCGTCCTGGGCGGGCGCTTCCAGGTCAAGCGCATCCTCGTGCATCCGGGCGCGGCGCTGTCGCTGCAATCGCACTTCCACCGGTCCGAGCACTGGATCGTGGTCGAAGGCACCGCCCGCGTCACCGTGGACGACAAGGTCCAGCTCGTGACCGAGAACCAGTCCGTCTACATCCCGCTGGGCGCCAAGCACCGGATGGAGAACCCCGGCCGCGTGCCCATGGTCCTGATCGAGGTCCAGACCGGCACCTATGTGGGCGAAGACGACATCGTCCGCTACGAGGACATCTACGCCCGGGGCTGACCCCTGCCCCACTGACCCGAGGACTCGCCATGGCCCCCAAATTCGGCACCAGCGGCCTGCGCGGCCTCGTGACGGAGCTTTCGCCCGACCTGGTCGCCGCGCATGTACGGGCCTTCCTCGCCGCCTGCGACACCGGCCCCCGGCTGTTCCTGGGCCGCGACCTGCGCGACAGCTCCCCCGCCTTGGCGCAGGTGGTGGCGGAGGCTGCGGCAGAAATGGGACGCGAGGTCGTGGATTGCGGCGCGGTGCCGACCCCGGCGCTGGCGCTCGCCGCCATCGAGGCAGGCGCGGCCGCCGTAATGGTCACCGGCAGCCACATCCCCGCCGACCGCAACGGCCTCAAGTTCTACTCCCGAGCTGGCGAGATCACCAAGGCCGACGAGGCCGCGATCCTGGCCGCGCTGGACACCCAGCCGCTCGCCGACGCCACGCCGGGGCGCATCATGACGGACGAAGACGTCGGGGCCCGCTTCCAGGCGCGCTATGTCACGGCGTTCGGGCCCGGCGCGCTCTGGGGCCAGCGTCTGGGTCTCTGGGCGCATTCGGCAGTAGCGCGGGACCTCCTGGCCGACACGCTGCGCGCCTTGGGCGCGGATGTGACCGAACTCGGCCGGTCCGACACTTTCATCCCCGTGGACACCGAGGCCGTGGAGCCCGAATGGCGGGCCCAACTGGGCGCTTGGGCGCGAGAGGGAGCTTTTGACGCCATCGTCTCCACCGACGGGGACTCCGACCGCCCGCTTGTGGTGGACGGCACCGGGCGCGTGGTGCCGGGCGACGTGCTGGGCCAGATCGCGGCGGCGTATCTGGGCGCGGACACCGTGGTGACGCCCGTGTCCTCCAACAGCGGGGCCGAGGCGGGCAAACGCTTCGCCCGCGTGATCCGCACCAGGATCGGCTCGCCCTTCGTCATCGCCGCCATGGAGGAGGCCGCAGAGGCCCATCCCGACGCAAAGGTCGTGGGCTACGAGGCGAATGGCGGGTTCCTCCTGGGCTTCGACGCGCAGGGTCCCGCGGGCCCCCTGCCCGCCCTTGCCACGCGGGACAGCTTCCTGCCGATGATCGCCGCGCTGGCCGCCGGTCAAGGGGACCTCGCCGCCCGCGTCGCTGCGGAGCCCCCGCGCTTCACCGCCGCCGACCGCCTGCAGGGGGTCCCGACCGAACGCTCCGCCGCCCTCGTCGCCGCGCTGGCCGGGGATGCCGGCGGACGGGCCGCGCTGCTCGACGGCCTGCCCCTCCAGGGCGCGCCCGAGTTCGACCGCACGGACGGGCTCCGCATGGTCTTCGGGAGTCGGGTTCTCCATATCCGCCCCTCCGGCAACGCGCCCGAGCTGCGCGTCTC
>CADCUU010000402.1 GCA_902805995.1 uncultured Rubellimicrobium sp. | reverse complement strand
CCCTTTCCACCCGGGCGTCGCGCCAGATGCGCTCCAAGGGGAGTTCCTCCATCAGGCCCATGCCGCCGTGGATCTGGATGGCCTCGTCGGCGACCATGGCCAGCATCTCCGTCGCCTTGAGCTTGGCCATGGCCATGTCCGCGTCGGTGGCGCTGCCCCCGTCGAACTTCCAGCCCGCTTCCAGGATCATGAGTTCGGCGGCCTTCATCTCCACCGCCATGTCGGCGAGCTTGAAGCTCACGCCCTGGTTCTTGCCGATGGGCTGGCCGAACTGGGTGCGGGTGGCGGCCCAGTCCACGGCGTGGCCGAAGGCGCGCTCGGCCCGGCCAAGGCAGGTGGCGCCGACCTGGAGGCGGGTCGCGCCGAGCCACTGGTTCGCGACCTCGAAGCCCTTGTGGGGCTCGCCCAAGACTTGGCTTGCGGGGAGGCGCACGTCGTCGAACTCGATGACGGAATTAGTGTAGCCGCGGTGGGAGACGTTGCGGTAGCCGTCGCGGATCGTGAGGCCGGGCGTGTCGCGGTCCACGAAGAAGGCGGTGATGCGCTTCTTGGGGCCCCGGGGAGTGTCCTCCTCCCCGCTCGCCATGAAGGCGATGACGAAGCCCGCGATGTCGGCGTGGGAGATGAAGTGCTTGGTGCCGTTGAGGACCCAGTCGGGGCCGTCCTGCTTGGCGGCGGCCTTCATGCCGCGCAGGTCCGATCCCGCGCCGGGCTCAGTCATGGCGAGGCAGTCCCAGGTCTCGCCCCGGACGCACGGCGCAAGGTAGCGCTCCCGCTGCTCCTCGGTGCCCGCGCAAAGGATGTTGGACGGGCGGGCCACGCAGGTCCAGTGGAGGGCGTAGTTGGCGCGGCCCAGCTCCTTTTCGTAGAGGAGCCAGGTCAGGGTATCGAGGCCCGCGCCGCCGAACTCCTCGGGGATGTTGGCGGCGTAGAGGCCGGCGGCGATGGCCTTGGCCTTCACCTCCTCGATCACCTCGCGGCGCAGGGTCCCGGTGCGCTCGACCTCCGCCTCGTGGGGGTAGAGCTCGTTCTCCACGAAGGCGCGGGTGGTGTCGACGATGAGGCGCTGCTCGTCGGTCAGTCCGAAGTGCATCAGTGCCTCCTTTGGCCGACATGGCGGCCGAGACCGTCCGGTTGCGGGAGCTTGGTGTGAGCTTCGGCCACGTGGTCGAGGCGGGCGCGGACCGCGGGCGGGGGCTCGGCGCTGGCGCGGGTGTTGAGGTCCATGTGGATCAGGAGGTGTTCGGAGGTCGCGAGGAGGCGGGTGCCTTCGCGCATCTCGTGCCAGAGGTGGACCTTCTTGACCGCCGCCTCGACCACCTGGGTCGTGATGGCGATGTCCTGGTCGCGGGAGACCTCGTCGAGGTGGCGGATGTGGGTCTCGGCGGTGAAGAGGGAGTGGCCCGCCGCAATGGCCTCGGCGTCGAGGCCGATCATGCGCATGAAGCCGTCCGTGCCGAGGGCGAAGGCCTCCAGATACCGGGACTCGGTCATGTGGCCGTTGTAATCGAGCCAGTGGGCAGGGACGCGGACCCGGAAGGTCGGGAGGGGTTGGGTCCAGTCGGGTTCGGGCGCGTCTTGGGCTAGGGCCCGTTCGTGCCGGGCGAGGAGTTCGCCTGCGCCCCAGTTGGTGGCCTGGAGCGCCTTCTGGATGGCGACGAGGTTGTCGTCGCGGATGCGTTCGAGCTGCCGGATGGGGATGTGGCCCGACTGCGCGTCGGACTGCCCGGCGATGAGGTCGACGAGGGCGTCGTCGAATTCGGGGACGTCCATGAGCTTGGTCCAGGGCCATTTGAGGCAGGGGCCGAACTGGGCCATGAAGTGGCGCATCCCGGCCTCGCCGCCCGCGACGCGGTAGGTGTCGAAGACGCCGAGCTGCGCCCAGCGCAGGCCGAAGCCGTAGCGGACGATGTCGTCCAGTTCCTGCGTGGTGCAGATGCCGTCCTTGATGAGCCAGAGCGCTTCGCGCCAGAGGGATTCGAGGAGGCGGTCGGCGACGAAGGCCTCGATCTCCTTGCGGACGCGGACGGGCTTCATGCCGAGGGTGGGGTAGAAGTCCATGGCGCGCTGGATCGCGTCCTCGGAGGTCTGCTGGCCGCCGACGATCTCGACCACGGGGAGGAGGTAGACGGGGTTGAAGGGGTGGACGACGAGGAGGCGTTCCGGGTGCTGGAGAGGACCCTGAAGGTCGGTGGGTTTGATGCCGGAGGTGGACGACGCGATGAGCACGTCGGGGCGGGCCGTGGACTCTGCCTCGGCATAGACGCGGTGCTTGATGTCGAGGCGTTCGGGGACGGCCTCCACGATCAGGTCCGCGTCGCGGCAGGCGTCGGCGACGGAGGGGGCCATGCGGACCTGACCCTTCGCGCGGCGGGGGGCGGTGAAGAGCTTGGCGTAGGCGGCGTCGGCGTTGGCGAGGGATTCGTGCAGGCGGCGCTCGGCGCCCTCGGCCGGGTCGAAGACGGCGACGTCGTGGCCGTTTTCGATGAGGCGGGCGACCCAGCCCGCGCCGATGACGCCGCCACCGAGGACGGCCACTTGCTTGATCGTCATGGTCAGGCCCACCGCTTCTGGAGCTTGAGTTTCTCGCGCACCTCGGCGGGGCCGAGGAGACGGGAGCCTGTGCCTTCGATAACCTT
>CADCUU010000401.1 GCA_902805995.1 uncultured Rubellimicrobium sp. | reverse complement strand
GCACGTCGTGCGGCCCCTCCATCTCAGCGCGTCCCTGCTGCCGGCGGGCGCGCGTTTCATGCGGCAGCAAGGGCAGGACGCATGTCGCGCAGGTGCCGGACTTCGCCCAGAAGGGCGATCAGGACCTCCACGTGACGGCTGGGCTCGTAGTGCCCCTCGCCGGCCCGGCGCCCCAAGTCGAGGGCGCCTTCGATCTCCAGCAGCATCAGGATCGCCTCGCCGTGACGCGGCACCGCGCCGATGATCCGGCCCAGGTGCATCTTCCGGTCGTATCCGGCCACGCCGCGCCGCGCCGCGTCGACGAGGAGCCGCGGCCGTTCCAGCATGGCGATCATCGAAAACAGGTCAAGCATCTCTCAAGTCCTTCCGGTGCTGAATGCAACTGGATGGCGAGTATGCCCCAACCCGGACGGGTGTTGCGTGACCCCCCAGGGGACCGTTCGGTGGGGTCAGATTTGGTTAATAATTCATCTCCAGTTTGAGCCATGTCCGTTGGATCGTCCAGGAAAGGGCGGTGGCGGAAAAGGATCGCACGGCGAGCCGACGGGCCCGGCCGCCGTGGTGCATGGCAGGAGACGAAAGATGACCCAGTTCCAGGTCCTCACCCAGGAGGGACCGGCAACCGACGCGATCGACAGGTCCGGCGCATGGCCGGGCTGGGCGCCCGAGGCGGCGCGGAACTACCTCGCCCATATAGAAGGGGGGCGCACGATCCGCGACCTCGCCCGCGAGGCGCAGGTGCATCCGAGCACCATTCTGCGGCAGGTCCGGCGCATGGAGTCGTCGCGCGAGGACCCGCTGGTGGATGCCGCGCTGAAGAGCTTGGCGGCCCTGTCCGCGCCGGGTCGGAGCGACGGTGACGGAGGCGAGGACGCCTTCACCCGCGAGGCGCTGCCCGTGCTGCGCCAGCTTGTCGCGGAGGGCGCGGTGCTCGCGGTCGCGCGCGAGATGGAAAAGGGAGTCGTGGTGAGGGAGCGCCAGGGGCACGAGCCCGAGCGGCTCGCGGTGGTCGAACGGCGGCTCGCGGAGGCTATGGCCCTGCGGGACTGGATCCAAAGTGCGTCGCCCGAGGCGCGGATCCGGCGCTACCAGATCACCATCACCGGGCGGGCGGTCCTGAACCGGTCGCAGGAGCAGTACGGGCGTGGCTTTGCCGAGGCGCAGGCCGGATTCGCGGGCGCCCCGGTCGAGGACAGCCGCATCCGGCACATGCGCTCATCATTGGTGGAAAGCCCGCTTCAGGCGCTGGCGCGGCGGCGGGACGAGAAGGGCGCCCCGTTCCTGACTCGCGAGCTCGTGGCTGCCGGGGAGCGGTTGCGAGACGACTTCCAGATGGCCCGGACCGAAGGCGCGGCCCTGCTGGACTCGGACGACTGGCTGCGGCACCTGACCTCCGCGCCGGAGGAGCGGAAGGCGAGGTCCCGCGGCGCGCGGCGACGGGTCGAACTGGCCCTCGACGATCTGGGGCCGGGGCTGGCGGATGTGATGCTGCGCTGCGGCTGTCTTCTGGAGGGGCTGGAGCAGTTCGAGCGCCGGATGGGGTGGTCGGCGCGGTCAGGCAAGGTCGTGCTCAAGATCGCGCTGGTGCGGCTCCTGCGGCATTACTGCGCGATGGACGGAAAGGACGGCGCTATGATCGGCTGAGCCGCTCAGGCGAGTCCCACGGCGTGGCCGAACAGATAAACTGCGAGTGCGCCCAGCCAGACCGACGCGGCGCGGCGCCATCCGGCGGAGAGACCCCGGTCGCCCTTGCCCCGCCGAAGAAGCGATCCGAGAGCGGCCCATGCCATGGCGACCCCCACCACCGATACCGCGAAGAGGCCGAAGTTGAGGGCCAGCCGCATTCCCTCGGCCGGAAGGAGGACGAGGCCAAAGATGAGCGCCTTGGGATTGAGGAAGGTCGTGACGAGGACGCGCCGCGCGGTGACCTCCGGTCGGCCGTCCTGCCGCGCAGGGAGGCGCCACATGGACAGCGCGAGCCAGGCCACCCAGACCGAGGCGGCCAGCGTGATCGCGGCCCCGACCCGCGGCGAAGCCTCGAAGAGCCGGGTGCCCAGCACCGCGAGCGGGAGGGTCGTGGCGAGGTAGGCGCAAAGTTCGGCCGGGATGAGGGGCAGGGCGCGCGTCCAGCCTCGCTCCGCGCCAGCGAGGGCGACGAGCGTGTTGGTTGGCCCCGGCGTGAGCAGGAGGGCCAAGATGACGAAGGCAAGCTCGGTGAGGGTCATGGCAGCCATCATGCGCAGGGCACCCGGACATCCGCCCGGGGGCGGCATGCTGTCAACATGGGACAGCGGGCTGCGACAGTTGGCCCGAGGCGGGATCGGCGCTGAGAAGAGAGGGTCGAGGCTAGCGCATGGCGGGGTTGTCGTCGCGTGGCGCGCTTGCGGCGCCGGGCCGGTCCGCCGCCACTGGCGGTGCGCGCTCCGGGGGCTTAGATTGCGGGCACACGGATTGGCAGCCTACAGGGGCCCCCTATGCGCGACCTGAAGATCCCCGGCGAGCGGCACCCCGAAAAGGCGCACCGTCCCGATCAGGAACAGCCCCGGAAGCCGTCCTGGATCCGGGTCAAGGCGCCGACCTCCGCCGGCTACCGGGAGACGGCGCGGATCATGCGGGAGCACCGGCTCACCACTGTCTGCGAGGAGGCGGGCTGCCCGAACGTGGGGGAGTGCTGGGGCCAGGGCCACGCGACCATGATGATCATGGGCGAGATCTGCACCCGGGGCTGCACCTTTTGCAATGTAGCGACGGGACGGCCCTCGGCTCTCGACGCCTTTGAGCCGGGGCGGGTGGCGGATGCGGTGCAGAAGCTCGGCCTGAGCCATGTGGTCGTGACTTCGGTGGACCGCGACGACCTGGAGGACGGGGGGGCGGAGCATTTCGCCATGACCATCCGCGCGATCCGCCGGCGTTCACCCGCGACCACGATCGAGGTGCTGGTGCCCGACTTCCTGCGCTGCGGGCCGGATGCGCTGGAGACCGTGATCGCCGCGCGGCCCGATGTGTTCAACCATAACTTGGAGACCGTGCCGGCGCTCTACACCGAGGTGCGGCCGGGCGCGCGCTACTTCCATTCGCTGCGGCTGTTGCAGCGGGCCAAGGAGCTTTGGCCCGGCGCCTTCACCAAGTCGGGGATAATGGTTGGTCTGGGCGAAGATCGGGCGTCGGTGCTGCAAGTCATGGACGATATGCGGGCGGCGGATGTCGATTTCCTGACCATCGGCCAATACCTTCAGCCGACGCCCAAGCATCACCGCGTCGACCGCTTCGTCACGCCCGAGGAGTTCGCGGACTACGAGCAGGCGGCCCGGGGCAAGGGGTTCCTGATGGTGTCGGCCTCGCCTCTTACCCGGTCGAGCTATCATGCGGGCGAGGACTACGCGCAGTTGCGCGCGGCGCGGGAAGCACGGTTGGCGTGATGCGGTGGCGGGCTGGGGCCCTCCCTGCGCTCAGGCGCCGAAGCGGGCGCTTGCGATCCGGTCGGCGATGAAGTCGGCCACGTCCTCGCTCCGGGCGCCGGTCGCGACCTGAACGGGCGGGCGTCCTTCCCAGCCGGGCGGAGGCGTGGGGCGGCGGCGGGTCTGAGGCCAGGTCTTGCCGCGGCCGATCCCGGACAGCTCGACGCGGATGGGCCAATCCTCCGTCTCGAACAACTCGGGGGCGAGGAGGAGGGCCATGGCGGCGGGATCGTGCGCCGCGACGCCGTCGATGCCGTTGAAGTCGCGGTAGAACTGCCGGTAAAGCGGCACGGCGCGGGCCAGCAGGTCATGCGCCGGGGTGCCGCCGCCCGCGATGGCGTCGAGATGCGTCGGGCCCAGCACGATCTGGTCCGTCACGTCGAGGCCGACCATGGCGACCGGCCAGTCGAAGCCCATCACGATCTCGGCCGATTCGGGGTCGTTGTGGATGTTGGCCTCGGCCCCCGGGGTGATGTTGCCAGGAGAGAGGGCGTTGCCGCCCATGACCACGACGCGGGCCACTTGCCGTGCAGCCCCGGGATGGAGGCGAGCGAAGAGGGCGAGGTTGGTGAGCGGCCCCACGGCAAGGAGGGTGACCTCGCCGGGGGCAGCCAGAACCTCCTGCCGCAGGAACTCCACGGCGGAGAGTTCGGCGGGCCTGTCGTCGGATGGATCGCGGGTCACGCCGCCGTCTCCCAGGCCGTCATGGCCATGGATGAAGGGGACGCCGCCGCCGAAGTGGCCGATGAGGGGACCGGCGGCCCCGCGCGCGACGGGCAGGTCGGGCCGTCCGCCCGCGCGCAGGAGCGTGCGGGCATTGCGGGTGGTCACGTCGATGGGCGCGTTGCCGAAGACTGTGCTGAGGCCGCGAAGCTCGATCTCGGGCGAGGCGAGGGCGAGCATCACCGCCACCGCATCGTCCACGCCGGGATCACAGTCGAGCACGAGCTTCATCGTCATCAGGTCCCTCCCGTTCATCGCGGAAGGGTTGGTGGGCGGGGAAGGCCAAGTCAAGCGCGCCGCAGCGGCGCGGGGTCACTCCTCCGCAGGGGAATCGCCGGTTCCGGGCTCGGGCGCGTCGGATTCGACGGGGGGCACGGCTTTGAGGTAGGCGGCGATGGCGGCCTGATCCTCGGGGGGCAGGCGGCTCGTGTTGGTGACGACCTCGGCCATCTCTCCGCCCACGACGTCGTATTCGGGGGTGAAGCCGCTTTGCAGCATGGCGATGATCTCCCCCTCGGACCACTGGAGGCCGGCGGGGGTGATGTTGGGGTTGAAGCCGTCGCCGGCGGGGTCACGCGCCCCGGCGAGCCAAGACCCGGTCCGGAGGCCGCCCAGCGCGTTGCGCGGCGTGTGGCATTCGCCGCAATGGGCGAGCGACTCGACAAGGTAGCGGCCGCGTTCCTGCTGATCGGTCAGGTCGCCCGTCAGGACCCAGTCGCGCGATTCGAAGAGGAGCTTCCAGCCGCCCAGCGAACGGCGGATGTTGAAGGGGAAGGGGACCTCGTGCGGCTGGCTCTCGACTTCGGACGGGGGAAGCGTGCGGATGTAGGCCGCGATGTCGGTGAGGTCCTGGAGCGACGCCTTGTTGTAGGCGTTCCAAGGGAAGGCGGGATAGTAGTGCTCCCCCTCGGGGGAGACGCCACGCGCCATGGCGTTGACTAGGTCGTAATCGGTCCAGTCACCCACGCCTTGGGGCGAGGGCGAGATGTTGGGGGCGACGAAGGTACCGAACTGCGTCAGGAAGCGTTGTCCCCCGGCAAGGACGGGCGCCTCCGTCTGCTCGGAGTCCGGGGCCACGTGGCAGGACGCGCAGCCCGCGGCGGAGAACAGCGTCGCGCCACGGATTGCGTCGCCCATGATGCCATCGAGGGCGTCACTGGGCAGGGGGTCGGGCGCCGTGAGGGCCCAGGCCGCACCCGCGCCGACAAGCGCGAGCAGGCCGAGGGAAAGGAGCGCCCGACGCATCGGCGTCAGCCCTGCGGTTCGCGGTAGGACTCGTGGCAGGCGCCGCAGGACTGGCCCACGGCCCCCATCGCTGCCGCAAGGGTCGCCTGGTCGGTCCCGGCTGCCTGTAGGAGCGCAGCCGCGGCCTGGTCCAAGGCGTCGTGCTTCGCTTCGTAGTCGGCCATGTTTTCCCAAAGGGCGGGAAGGGCGTGGCTTTCTTCCATGTCCTCGGACGACGTGCCTTCGGGCCAGTAGCGGTTCTGGTTGATCCCGGCGAGGTTCACGAGGTTCTGCGCGGCGGAGGTGGCGATCTCCGCGTCGTAGGGAATGGCCCCCTGCGCCATGCCGCCCAGCGCGCCCAGGTTGAAGGCGTAAAGCTGCATATGGGACTGGCGCGCGTTCACGGCCTGCTGCTCGGGCGTGGGACCGTCCTGGGCGATGGCGAGGCTGCCTGCCAGCGCCACGACGGCCAGAGTGGTGAAGGAAAGGGCGATGCGCATGGGGGGTCCTTCCGGGTGGGGATGCTGGGTCCGACCCTAACCAGACAAGCGAACGGCGCCATGTGGAAATATGCACAGGTCAGTCGCAGGCGACGCGTGTCAACATTGCGGCAGGCCGGAAATCGGGTGAATGTCATGAAGAAGGGCGCGACCGGGTGGCCGCGCCCCTGTCCTGCCTGTGGCAGGGTTCCGCGGTCGTGCGGCGTCAGGTCCGGCGGCGAACCATGCCGACGATCCAGAGCAGGACCACGGCCCCGATCGTGGCGACGACGAGCGCCCCGATCCAGCTTCCGGCGGTGTTCAGGCCGAAGAAGCTGAAGATGAACGCGCCGAGGTAAGCGCCGATGACGCCCACGATCAGGTTCGTGAGCAGCCCCTGATTGCGGTGCATGATCTTCTCTGCAATCCAGCCCGCGATGAGGCCGATGATCAGGAAGCTCAGCCAGCCGATACCTTCCATGTGGGTTTATCCTTCCAATTGCGCCGTCCGTGACCCGGCGGCTCCGCTGACAACGCGGAACCGCGGGTTTTGATCCCGGATGCGCGACCAGAAGTTCACGCTTCGGTGAAGCGGACCTTGCCGATGAAGGGGAGGTTGCGGTTGCGTTGCGCGAAGTCGATCCCGTAGCCCACCACGAACTCGTCGGGGATGGAGAAGCCGATCCAGTCCGCCTTGAAATCGACCTCGCGACGCGACGGCTTGTCGAGGAGGGCGATGGTGCGGAGCCGGGCGGGCTTGCGGCCCTGGAGGTACTTGGTGACCTGGCTCAGGGTGTGGCCGGTGTCCACGATATCCTCAACGAGGAGAACGTCGCGTCCTTCGATGGCGGCGCGCAGGTCCTTGAGAATGCGGACCTCCCGGGAGGACACCATCGCGTCGCCGTAGGAGGAGGCTTCGAGGAAGTCGACCTCCACCGGCAGGTCGAGTTCGCGCACGAGGTCGGCGATGAAGACGAAGGACCCCCGCAGGAGGCCCACGACCACGAGCTTGTCGGTGCCCGCGAACTCCGCCGCGATCTCGCGCGCGAGATCCTCGATCCTTGCGGCGATGGACTTGGCGCTGATGAGCTGGTCGATGACGTAGGGGCGCTGAGGCATGGCTTTCCCGACTGTGCTGGGGCTTCCGTGTCGCGCTAGACCGGGGCGAACTCAAGGGAGAAACGCCTTGGGACCTGCGCGGGTCTGCCGAGTGATGCTTGTTGCCCGGGCCGTTGGGGGCGTAGCGGGGCGAGGCCGCGCGTGGGCCGGGCCTGGCAGTAGAAGGTCTCGGAAGCGCGGCGACTCCAGCCCTCGTCGGCGACCCGCTGGATGCCCCGGCCTATTGCCCCTGGGCCACGGATTACGCCACGATCCGCGACGTCCCGCGTAAGGGCTTGGCCTGCCTTCCGGTGCACCGGGGGCCGAGTCGGGTGAACCTCAAGGCGGCGGGTCGGGTGGCGCAGTTCTTCGTGCCCCTTGATCCCGGGGGCTGTCCGGACGACATGACGGCGCGACCGAAAGGAACCCAGTGCCGTGACCAGCCATTCCGAGACCCGCGTGCTCCCCTACAGCGCACAGCAAATGTACGACCTCGTGGCCGATGTGGCGCGGTATCCCGAATTCCTACCTTGGACGTCGGCCGCGCGCATCCGGTCTGTGACCGACCGGGGTGACCATGAGGAGATGCTCGCGGACCTCGTCGTCTCGTTCAAGCTGTTCCGGGAAAGCTTCGCGAGCCGGGTGAGGCTTTACCCGGAGCAAAAGCGGATCGAGACGGAGTATATCGAAGGCCCGTTCAAGCAGATGCAGAGCGTCTGGGGCTTCCGCGACGTGGCTGGGGGGGCAGTGGAGGTGTCGTTCTCCACGGATTTCGAGTTCCGCAACCGGCTTTTGCAGAAAGCGGCGGGGGTCTTCTTCTTCGAGGCAATGCGGCAGGTGGTCCGGGCCTTCGAAAAGCGGGCCCAGCAGCTTTACGGCGTCCGGCCGACCTCCTGAAGGAGGAGGCTGAGCGCGTGATCCACGGTCGCGGCGCGGACAGCGTCGCGGCCCAGGGGGCCGAACTCCACGGTTTCGGTCGTGATGGCGGTCTTGGTGGCGAGGCCGAAGCAGACGCGGCCCTCGGGCTTGTGCTCCGACCCGCCGGGGCCCGCGATGCCGGTGACGGACACCGCGATGTCAGCGCGGGACCGGGCGAGGGCACCTTGCGCCATCTCGGCCGCGACCTGTTCGGAGACGGCGCCGTGGGTCGCGAGCGTGTCGGCATCGACGCCGAGAAGGTCCTGCTTGGCCTCGTTCGTGTAGGTGACGAAGCCGCGGTCGAAGATCGCGGAGGCACCGGGCGGGGTCGTGATCGCGCCCGCGATAAGCCCTCCCGTGCAGCTTTCGGCGGTGGCGAGCCAGAGCCCGCGTGCCCGGGCGGCGTGGAGGAGGGCTTGGGCTGTCATCGCATCAGCACCCCGTGGTAGAGCCCCGCCAAGGCGACCACGCCGAGGGCCGCGAAGACCCCGGCGATCAGGTCGTCCAGCAGAACGCCCCTGGTGCCGAGCGAGCGGTCCGCCCAGCCGATCGGGCCTGGCTTCCATATGTCGAAGAGCCGAAAGAGCAGGAATCCCGCGACCCAGGCGGGCCAGAGCTGCAGCGGATCGAGGCCCATTCGCGCGGGCACGACGACCGCGGGAATGAGCGCGATCCACTGGCCGGCGACCTCGTCGATGACGATCCAGCCGGGATCGTGGGTGCCGAGTTCCGGCCCCGATCGCGCGACCTCCCTCCCGATGGCCCAGACAGCGAGGGGGAGGACCCCGACCAACGCCACGAGGAACAGCCACATGCCGCCCAGCCACCACAGCGCATAGGCCGTGAAGACGGCAGCGAGCGAGCCCCAGGTTCCCGGGGCGGGCCGCAGGTGGCCTACGCCGAGGAAGGTCACGACCATGCGGCTCATGGACGGATCAGCGTGGCTGTGGCGAGTGCGGCGATGCCCTCCCGGCGGCCCGTGAAGCCCAAGCGTTCGGACGTGGTGGCCTTGACGCTGACGCGGTCGGGGGAGAGGTCCAGCGCCTCGGCGATGGTGGCTCGCATCGCAGTGGCGTGGGAGCCGACCTTGGGCGCCTCGCAGACCAACGTCAGGTCGGCATGGGTGATGCGAAAGCCCGCCTTGTCCGCGAGGGACTTGGCGTGACGCAGGAACAGGTGGCTCGCGGCACCTTTCCACTGCGGGTCCGACGGCGGGAAGTGCTGGCCAATATCGCCCTGCGCCAGCGCGCCCAGGATGGCGTCGGTGAGGGCGTGGAGACCCACATCGCCGTCGGAATGGGCCAGGACGCCTTGGTCATGGGGGACCCGCACGCCGCAGAGCATGACGTGGTCGCCTGGGCCGAAGGCGTGGACATCGTAGCCGTTGCCGGTTCTCACATCCATCCGGTTCTCCAGGATACGGGCGGCGCGGGAGAGGTCGCCGGGATGGGTGACCTTCAGGTTGTCCTCGTCGCCCGGGACGATGGTGACGCTCAGGCCCGCAGCGCGCGCCACCTCCACGTCGTCGAGGGCGCCGCCAGAATGCGCGCGGTGCGCGGCCAGAATCGGGGCGAAGCGGAAGCCTTGAGGCGTCTGCGCGCGCCAAAGGTTCTCGCGCGGCTCTATCCCTTCCACGGTGGAGGCTCCGCGCCAGAGCGCGTCGGTGACGGCCACGGCAGGGGCGGCGGCCTCGCTTTGGCTCAGGCCGTTCAAGACGCGAGTGACGAGGTCGGAGGACAGGCAAGGCCGGGCGGCGTCGTGGATCAGGACGGCGTCAGGGGCGTGAGCCTCAAGCGCCTCCAGACCCGCGCGGACGCTTTCGGCGCGCGTGGCCCCGCCGGGGGTGAGGGTCACGCCCGGGATGAGGGCAGCGTGCACGGCATCGTCGGGGTGGTGAACGAAGACGATGGGTGACACGCCTGCTTGGGCCAGCGCAGCGGCTGCATGCGCGGCGACGCTTTGGCCGTTGAGGTCACGCCATTGTTTCGGGGAGCCGCCGAAGCGCGTTCCCCGTCCACCAGCCACGATGATGCCTGCCACTTGCATAACAGCGCTGTAGCCGCATCAAGCCCGCGGCGCAAATGGTGACGGAACGGAGGATTCCTGCCCAAAAAGCAGGCAGCTTAGAACCGGAGGACGCCGGAGCCGGGGCACTGCGTTGTGACGGCGCGCTTTAGGGTCTAGGAGGAAGCCAAGCCCGAAAAAGCGGCAAACGGTCATTCGAGAAGCAGAACGTCATGACAGAGTTGCGGAGCATCGATCTCGGGGGGGCGGTCCTGGCGCCGCCCGTGGCCCTCGCGCCCCTGGCAGGGATCACCGACCTGCCGTTCCGCGGCCTTGTCGCGTCCTTTGGCGTGGGCTGGGTCGTGTCGGAGATGGTCGCGAGCCAGGAGATGGTGCAGGCCAAGCCGGGCGTTCGGGAGAAGGCGGAACTGGGCCTGGGGGACGGGCTGACCGCCGTCCAGCTTGCAGGGCGTGACCCGCACTGGATGGCCGAAGCCGCCCGCATGGTGGAGGCGAACGGGGCACGGATCATCGACATAAACATGGGCTGCCCGGCCAAGAAGGTGACCAACGGGTGGTCCGGTTCGGCGTTGCTGCGGGAGCCGAACCATGCGCTGCGGTTGATCGAGGCGGTGGTGGGCGCAGTGAAGGTGCCCGTCACGCTCAAGACCCGGCTCGGCTGGGATGAGAACTGCCTCAACGCCGCGCATGTCGCGCGTCGGGCCGAGGAGGCGGGGGTCCGGATGGTGACGATCCATGGCCGCACGAGATGCCAGTTTTACAAGGGCCGCGCCGACTGGGCGGCGATCCGGGCGATCAAGGACGCCGTGGGCATCCCTGTCATCGCGAACGGCGACATTGTGGACCTTGCCTCGGCGCGCGAGGCGCTGCGCCAGTCGGGGGCGGATGGGGTCATGATCGGGCGGGGCGCCCAAGGGGCGCCTTGGGCTCCGGCAGAGGTCGCGGCGGAACTGATGGGGATGGCGCCGCCGGAGATCCCGTTCGGCGATGCGTTGTCCACCATGGTTTCAGGCCATTATGAGGCAATGCTGAGCTTCTACGGCAGCACCTTGGGGGGCAAGGTCGCCCGCAAGCATCTGGGCTGGTACATGGACCGGGCGGGGACCCCTCCTGATCTTCGGGCGCTGGTACTGACGAGCCCCGACCCCCAGCAGGTCCTGCGTTACCTGCCGGCTGCCCTTTCCGGACGTGCGGCAGAGGCGCGGGCGGCATGATCGCGGCGGATGCGCTCTGGGTCTCGCTGCCCATACCGGCCCTGCTGCTGGCCGCTGACGACACGATCATCGAGCCAAATCCAGCTGCCGAGCTGTTCCTGAACCTGTCGGCCAAAGCCCTTAAGGGTGCGCCGGTCTGGGACAAGGTCATGATCGACGCACCCTTGGAGGACGCGTTCCGCCGCGCGAGACGGCAGCAGTCCTCACTCTCCGTGAACGATGTCGATGTGGGTTCGGGAGAGAGGCCACCGGTCCAGTGCAACCTGCACTTCGCGCCGCTCCTGCGCAGCGACGGGCAGATGCTGATGCTCATCTCCCCGCGCGAGATGGCATCGCGGATGACGCAGAACGCAGGCTCCCACAAGGCGGCGAAGTCGGCCATCGGCATGGCCGAGATGCTCGCTCACGAGATCAAGAACCCGCTCGCCGGGATCACAGGGGCCGCGCAGCTGCTAGCCACTGGGCTGACTGGCGAGGATCTGGAATTGTCCGACCTGATCGTAGAGGAAAGCCGCCGGATCGTGAAGCTTCTGGAACAGGTGGAGCAGTTCGGGAATGTAAGGCCGCCCAAGCTCCGCCCGGTCAATCTGCATGACGTGCTCGACCGCGCGCGGCAGTCGGCCGCCGTTGGGTTTGGGGCGCATATGCGC
>CADCUU010000400.1 GCA_902805995.1 uncultured Rubellimicrobium sp. | reverse complement strand
TCGGCATAGGCCTGCGCCACCTCGTGCCACCGGTCCTCAAGCCCCAGGCTGCGGGCCTGGGCCTTGAGGTTGGTGAACTGGCCGCCCGGCATCTCGTGCAGGTAGACCTCGGAGGCGGGGGCCTGGAGCCCGGCCTCGAAGGCGGCGTACTGGGCGCGCACGGCCTCCCAGTAGTTGCTGATCGTGCGGATGGCCGCGATGTCGAGGCCCGTGTCGCGGTCGGTGTGCCGCAGCGCTTCCACGATGCTCCCCAGGCAGGGCTGGGAGGTCCCGCCCGAGAAGGCGTCCATGGCGGCGTCCACGGCATCCACCCCGGCCTCAGCGGCGGCGAGGATCGTAGCGGCGCCGGCACCGGAGGTGTCGTGCGTGTGGAAGTGGATCGGCAGGCCCACCTCCTCGCGCAGCGCGCGGATCAGCACCCGCGCGGCCGAGGCCTTGAGGAGCCCCGCCATGTCCTTGAGGCCCAGGACATGGGCGCCCGCGGCCTCCAACTCCTTGGCCATGGCGACGTAGTACTTCAGGTCGTACTTGGCGCGGTTCGGGTCGAGGATGTCGCCCGTGTAGCAGATCGCGGCCTCGCAGACCTTGTCCGCCTCCACCACGGCGTCCATCGCGACGCGCATGTTCGGGACCCAGTTGAGCGAGTCGAAGACGCGGAACACGTCCACGCCGGATTTCGCCGCCTGATGGACGAAGGCGCGCACCACATTGTCGGGGTAGTTGGTGTAGACCACGCCGTTCGAGGCGCGCAGAAGCATCTGCGTCATCACGTTGGGCAGGCGTTGGCGGATGTCCCGCAGCCGCTGCCAGGGGCATTCCTGGAGGAAGCGGTAGGCCACGTCGAAGGTGGCGCCCCCCCAGCATTCGACAGAGAACAGCCCCGGCATCATCGTGGCATAGGCAGGGGCGGCGTTGATCATGTCGATCGACCGCATCCGGGTGGCCAGGAGCGACTGGTGCCCGTCGCGCATCGTCGTGTCGGTGACGAGGAGGCGGCTTTGCGCCTTCATCCAGTCGGCGACGGCCTTGGGGCCCTTTTCCTCAAGGAGCTGGCGCGTGCCGGCCTGCCACGTCCCCAGCGATTGCACGGGGGCGCGCGCTTTCCGGGCATCAACCGCGGGCTTGACGCGACCGGCGGTCTCCGGGTGCCCATTCACGGTGATGTCGGCGATGTAGGTCAGGATCTTGGTCGCGCGGTCCTGCCGTTTGGCGAACTCTAACAGGTCCGGCGTCGTGTCGATGAACTTGGTCGTGTACTGGTTCGACAGGAAGGTCGGGTGCTTGAGGAGGTTGATGACGAAGTCGATGTTCGTCGAGACGCCCCGGATGCGGAACTCGCGCAGGGCGCGGTCCATGCGGGCGATGGCCATCTCGGGCGTGGGTGCGCGGGCCGTGACCTTGGTGAGGAGCGAGTCGTAGTAGCGCGTGATGACCGCGCCCGAATAGGCCGTGCCGCCGTCCAGCCGGATGCCCGGGCCGGTGGCGCTCCGGTACATCTGGATGCGGCCGTAGTCGGGGATGAAGTTGTTGAGGGGGTCCTCGGTCGTGACCCGGCACTGGAGCGCGTGGCCCAGGAGCATCACGTCCTCCTGCCGCGCGACGCCCGTGGCCTCGGCCAGGGACTTGCCTTCCTCGATCAGGATCTGGGCGCGGACGATGTCGATGCCGGTGACCTCCTCGGTCACGGTGTGCTCGACCTGAACGCGGGGGTTCACCTCGATGAAGTAGAATCGGCCGGAGTCCATATCCATCAGGAACTCGACGGTGCCGGCGCATTCGTAGCTGACCGCGCGCGTGAGGCGGACGGCCAGTTCGCAGACCTCCTCGCGCTGCTCATGCGTCAGGTAAGGGGCGGGGGCGCGCTCCACGACCTTCTGGTTGCGCCGCTGGACGGAGCAGTCCCGCTCCCAGAGGTGGTAGATGTCGCCCTGCTTGTCGCCCAGGATCTGCACCTCGACGTGGCGGGCGCGCAGGATCATCTTCTCGAGGTAGCCCTCGCCGTTGCCGAAGGCGGCCTCGGCCTCGCGGCGCCCCTCCAGCACCTTGGCCTCAAGCTCCCCCTCGTTCAGGATCGGCCGCATGCCCCGGCCGCCGCCGCCCCAGGAGGCCTTGAGCATGAGCGGGTAGCCGATCTCGGCCGCCTCGCGCTTGATGGCGTCCATGTCGTCGCCCAGGACCTCGGTCGCGGGGATGACGGGGACGCCCGCCTGCATCGCCACGCGGCGCGCGCTGGCCTTGTCGCCCAGGGCCCGCATCGTCGCCGCGGTCGGGCCGATGAAGATGATGCCCTCGGCCTCGCAGGCGTCCACCAGGGCGGGGTTCTCCGACAGAAGGCCGTAGCCCGGATGGATCGCGTCGGCGCCCGACATCTTGGCCACGCGGATGATCTCGGGGATGCTCAGATAGGCCTGTACGGGGCCCAGCCCCTCGCCGATGCGGTACGCCTCGTCCGCCTTGAAGCGGTGGAGGCCCAGCTTGTCCTCCTCGGCGTAGACGGCGACGGTCTTCTTGCCCATCTCGTTGGCGGCGCGCATCACGCGGATGGCGATCTCGCCGCGGTTGGCGATCAGGATCTTCTTGAATTCGGGCATGGGCAGGCTCCGCTGGAACGCCCGCACCTTAGGCATGCCGCGATGCGGCGCAAGGTGCGGTTTTGG
>CADCUU010000399.1 GCA_902805995.1 uncultured Rubellimicrobium sp. | reverse complement strand
CGAGCACGATCAGCGACGACAGTCCGTTCGTCACCACGAACCCCGCCGCATAGGTCGGGTCGAGGGCCCGCAGGATCGACCAGTCGTCGCCGATATGGATGAGGCCCAGCACGCCCATGGTGACGAACCACACCATCATGATCGGCCCGAAGAAGGCGGACACGGCCCCCGTTCCCCAGCGCTGTACGAAGAAAAGCCCCACGATGATGGCCAGCGTCACGGGAACGATGAAGCGGTCGAAGGCGGGCGTCACGAGCTTG
Source organism: uncultured Rubellimicrobium sp. (assembly GCA_902805995.1). Classification (GTDB taxonomy): domain Bacteria; phylum Pseudomonadota; class Alphaproteobacteria; order Rhodobacterales; family Rhodobacteraceae; genus Rubellimicrobium. The sequence goes on along the minus strand of CADCUU010000399.1, from coordinate 11,530 downwards.
AGCCCTTCGACGGCGGACATGACCGACATGGCGGGCGTAATGATCGCGTCCCCGAAGAACAGGGAGATCCCCACCATGCCGAGCCCGAGGAGCCAGACCGGCCTGCGGTTCAGCGCCTGCTGGACCAGCGCCACGAGGCTGAGCGTCCCCCCCTCGCCCCGGTTGTCGGCCCGCAGGATGAGGACCACGTACTTGAACGTGACGATGACGATCAGCGTCCAGATCAGGAGGGAGATGACCCCGATCACGTCCGAGGGCGTGAGCCCGTCATGGGACGCCGCATGGAGCGACTCGCGCATCGCGTAAAGGGGCGAGGTCCCGATATCGCCGTAGACGACACCGACGGCGCCCATGGTCAGCGCCGCGAGGTTGCCGGTCTGGTGCTGGCCCGGGGTGGGCAGGGCGCTGTGCTGGGCAGCCGCCGCAGCGGATTCGCCTGGCGTCTGTCCGTCCCCCTGCGGCACGATTGGTGCCGGGGAGCCCCCCACTGGTCTGTCGCTGTCGCTCATTGCCGTATCGGGGGCCTGTCGTGCTTCCGCGACCCATACAGTGCCGTCGCGGTCTCTGCAATGCGGCGTCGGGGCCCCGGGTTCCCAGGGGTCACGGCGCGAGAAGCCGCCGGAAGAGGAGGTCGAGGAAGGGACCGGCCTCCGCGAAAGGGTCGCGCCCGTCGCCCAGCACGGCCCGGACCTGCGTGTCGAAGTCGGCGTAGTGCTGCGTCAGCGCCCAGATCGAGAAGACGAGATGCTCGGGGGGGAGCCGGGCGAGGCGTCCTTCGTCCATCCATCGGCCCAGGATCGCGGCCTTCTCGTCCACCAGGGCCGCAAGCTCGCCCCCCAGCACCTCGGTCAGGTGCGGGGCGCCGCGCAGGACCTCGTTGGCGAAGAGGCGGCTTTCACGGGGGAAGTCGCGCGAAAGCTCCAGCTTGCGGCGCACATAGGCCAGGACCTCCTCCACCGGCTCGCCCTCCGGGTCAAGGCCGCGCAAGGGCGCGAGCCAGGCGTCGAGGAGCCCCTGGAGCAGCGCGAGGTGGATCGCCTCCTTGGAAGGAAAGTAGTAGAGGAGATTGGGCTTCGACAGCCGCGCCGACTTGGCGATCCGGTCAAGCGTCGCTCCTCGGAACCCCGTCTCGGAAAAGACAGCAAGGCCTGCTTCAAGGATCAGGGCCCGGTTGCGCTCCTGGATGCGGGTGCGTCCGGGGCCTCGCGGTTCCGTCGTCTCCTGGCCGTCCATTCGCGCCTCGTCCGTTTCGCGGGCCGTCCTGCCCGATTTCCGTGCGGCTGCCCAGCCCTGCCGCGAAATCCTTGACTGGCATGGGGCCTTTGGTAGCGTCTCTTTGACCGATCGGTCAAATCACAGGCGACGCGGGGCCCGCACCCTGCGCAGGATCACAGCAGGGAGAGCCGCATGGCCGCCACCGGGGCCAATCTCAGGATTTCGGGCGAACGGCTCTGGGACAGCCTCATGGAGATGGCGCAGGTCGGTCCCGGCATCGCGGGCGGCAACAACCGCCAGACGCTGACCGACGCCGACGCCGAAGGGCGCCGCCTGTTCCAGCGCTGGTGCGAGGACGCGGGCTGCACCATGGGCCTCGATACGATGGGCAACATGTTCGCCCACCGCGAGGGGGAGGACCCCTCGCTCGATCCCGTCTACATGGGCTCGCACCTCGACACCCAGCCCACGGGCGGCAAGTACGACGGCGTGCTGGGCGTGCTGGGCGGCCTGGAGGTCCTGCGAACGCTGGGAGACGCGGGCATCCGGACGAAGCGCCCCATCGTTCTCGCCAACTGGACCAACGAGGAGGGGACGCGCTTCGCCCCCGCCATGCTCGCCTCGGGCGTCTTCGCGGGCATCCACACGCAGGACTACGCCTATGGGCGCGAGGACGCGGACGGCAAGCGCTTCGGCGACGAGCTGAAGCGCATCGGCTTCGTGGGAGAGGAGCCGGTCGGCGCGCGCAGGATCCACTCCATGTTCGAGCTGCATATCGAGCAGGGCCCGATCCTGGAGGCCGAGGGCAAGGAGATCGGCGTCGTCACCCATGGCCAGGGCCTCTGGTGGCTGGAGGTGCGCCTGACGGGGCGCGAGGCGCATACCGGCTCCACTCCCATGACCATGCGGGTGAATGCAGGCCTCGGCATGGCGCGGATCATCGAGATGGTCCACCGGGTCGCGATGGATCACCAGCCCGACGCCGTGGGCGCGGTGGGGCAGGCCAACGTCTGGCCGAACTCCCGCAACGTGATCCCGGGCCGCGCGGTCTTCACCATCGATATCCGCAGTCCCGAGCAGGGGAAGCTCGACTCCATGCGCGCCATCATCGAGGCCGAGGCCCCCAGGATCGCCGCCGAGCTGGGCCTCGGGATCGAGATCGAGCCCGTGGGCCACTTCGACCCCGTGACCTTCGACCCGGCCTTGGCCCAGAGCGTGCGGGACGCGGCGGACAAGCTCGGTCATTCGCGCCGCGATATCGTCTCGGGCGCGGGGCACGACGCCTGCTGGATCAACCGCGTGGCGCCTACGGTGATGATCATGTGCCCCTGCAAGGACGGCCTGAGCCACAACGAGGCCGAGGAGATCACCCCCGACTGGGCCGCCAAGGGAACCGACGTGCTCCTCCATGCCGTCCTTGAAGCCGCCGAGATCGTGTCGTGAAGCTGGGGAGAATCGCGCATGACGCCTCCCGCCCGGCGGCGGGCTCCGCTAGGCTCGGTCGGAACGCCATGTCCGGAGCCCCGATGACACGCCTCTCCCTTCTCCTCGCCCTGCCGCTTCTCGCCGCCTGCGCCGCGCCCCCGCGCGACAGTGAAACCCCGCCCGCGGGCAACATCACCAGCCTGTTCCGGCCGGCATCGGCCACCCCCGAAGTGCCGCCGCCGCTGCCGCCGCAGGTCGTGGCCGCGCTCCCGCCCGGGGTGCCGCAATCGGTCGTCCAGCCGGGCCCGAACGGCTGCTACCTCATCGCCATCGAGGTGACGGACCCGCCCTCGGGCTATCCGCTGCGCGACACCTCCGGCAACCCGGTCTGCGAAGGCAGCACCGCGCCCGTGGCGCCCATCGACCCGGCGCTCCTCGGGGGCGAACTGTCGGCCGGGCCGCCGCTCGCGACGGACCCGTTCGCGCCCGGGGACATCACGCCGCCCGCGCCGCTCGCGCCGCTGAACCCGGCCTGAGAGCCGGGCCGAACCAACAGAAGGGGGAGATCATGGCCAGCACAGTCATCAAGGGCGGCACGGTCGTCACGCACGACCTGACCTATCCGGCGGACGTCCTGATCGAAGGGGGCCGCATCACCGACATCGGCCCGAACCTCCGGGGTGACGAGGTGCTGGACGCCACCGGCTGCCTGATCATGCCCGGCGGGATCGACCCCCACACGCATCTGGAGATGCCCTTCATGGGCACCTACTCTTCGGACGATTTCGAGAGCGGTACCCGCGCCGCCTTGGCAGGGGGTACCACGATGGTGGTGGACTTCGTGCTGCCGGGGCAGGGCCAGGGCCTGCTCGATGGCCTCCAGATGTGGCACAACAAGTCGGGCCGTGCGAACTGCGACTACTCGTTCCACATGGCCGTGACCTGGTGGGGCGAGCAGGTCTGGAATGACATTCCCAAGGTCCTCGACCAGGGAATCACCACCTTCAAGCACTTCATGGCCTATAAAGGCGCCCTGATGGTGAACGACGACGAGATGTTCGCGTCGTTCCGCCGCCTGGGCGAGCTTGGGGGCATCGCCCTCGTCCACGCCGAAAACGGCGACGTGGTGGCCGAACTGTCTGCCAAGCTCCTGCGCGAGGGGAACACCGGGCCCGAGGCGCACGCCTATTCCCGGCCCCCGCAGGTGGAGGGCGAGGCCACCAACCGCGCCATCATGATCGCCGACATGGCGGGCGTGCCGCTGTATGTCGTCCATGTGTCGAGCGAGGACGCCCACGAGGCCATCCGCCGCGCCCGGTCCCAGGGCAAGCGCGTATGGGGCGAGCCGCTGATCCAACACCTCACCCTCGACGACAGCGAATACCGCCACCCCGACTGGGACCACGCCGCCCGCCGGGTCATGTCGCCGCCTTTCCGCGACAAGAAGCACCAGGATTCGCTCTGGGCTGGCCTCCAGTCCGGGTCGCTGTCCGTGGTCGCCACCGACCACTGCGCCTTCACCACCGAGCAGAAGCGCTTCGGCCTGAACGACTTCACCAAGATCCCTAACGGGACGGGGGGCCTGGAGGACCGGATGCCGATGCTCTGGACCCATGGCGTGAACACCGGGCGGCTGACGCCCAACGAGTTCGTCGCCGTGACTTCCACCAATATCGCCAAGATCCTGGGCTGCTACCCCCGCAAGGGCGCGGTCATGGTCGGAGCGGACGCCGACCTCGTGGTCTGGGACCCGGCCAAGGAAAAGACCATCACCGCCGGATCGCAGCAAAGCGCCATCGACTACAACGTCTTCGAGGGGCACGCCGTGAAGGGCCTGCCGCGCTTCACCCTGTCGCGCGGGCATGTCGCGGTTCATGACGGCGAGATCCGCACCCGCGAGGGCCACGGCCAGTTCGTCAAGCGCGACCGCGACCAGCCGGTGGGCAAGGCGCTGAGCACCTGGAAGGAGCTGACCGCGCCCCGCCCCGTGTCGCGCACGGGCGTCCCGGCGAGCGGGGTGTGATGGGTTTCTGGGAGGATACGTTCGGAGAGGGAAGCCGCTTCGGCCGCGTTTACTACCGCGCGCCGATTCTGAGCGTCGCTGTCCTGGCCTTACTCCTCGGGATGGTGGGAGGTCCATTGGGGATCATCTACGCGATGATGCTTGGAACCTTCTGCATGCTGTTCAACTACATGCTGGCGACCGTCCCCGGGGCGGTGGCGTGGTTTCTTGCTTTCAGGCTTGCCCGGTTGGCGGGCCTTTGCCGGATCGACGCGGCGATGCTGGCTGCGCCCGTCATGGCCTTCGTGGCAAGCGTAGTTCTCGCCTACGGCTTGGAGCAGGGCTGGATTCTGTCGCACGCCTTCGGGCCGTTCGAGTTCTGGCGAACGCTGTGGGTCGTGACGCCTTTTTCCATGGTCGTTTCGCTCTTCGTTGCGGTGACCGGTAGCGAGGGCGGCGCTGGTCCTCGGGTGCAATGGCAGGGGAAGGACGACATCCCGCACGAGCGCGAGTGGTCATGAGGAGCGCCAGTGTGCCCAGTGGTCTTGAGGGCGCGCAATGATTTCCGCCTGTCCCCGCTCCGCGAGCTTCTGCTCTGCCGTCGCTCCGCCCACGCCACGTCGAAACTTTCCGGGACGGTCCCGGGTAGAGGCGCGGACAAGGCTTTTGCGAGCACCCAATGATTACGGTCCTGTCAACGCCGTTGCGCCCTCACCCCACCAGCCCATCCAACTCCGGCAGCAACACCACGCTTTCCTGCTCGTGCGGGTCCGTCCTCGCGGTCACCGGCTCCGGGCCCGGGTTCCAGGGCAGGTGGGGCATGTCGGCGGGGATGTAGATCATCTCGCCGGCCCCAGTCTCCATAACATGCTCCAGCCGCTCGCCCCAGGCCATCATGCCGCGGCCCGAGATGACAAAGATCGCCGTCTCATGGGTCGCGTGCTTGTGGGCCTTGGCGCGACCCCCCGGCGGGATCGTCAGCAGGTGCATGCAGAGCCCCTGCGCGCCCATTCTTTCCTTGGAAATGCCTTCGACGTAGCTGAACCCCTGCTTGCCCGCGTAGACCGTCGCGCCGGGCCGCATCTTCTGGCATGAGGTCATTCGTGTCTCCCGATGGAACGTCCATGATGGCGAATGCCACCCTCTCGCAGTCCCAGGCCTCGGTCATCGAGGCCCGGGGCGTCAACCTCGTCTTCCAGACCGCCGACGGGCCCGTCCAAGCCCTCAAGGACGTGTCCCTGTCGGTGGCGAGGGGTGACTTCGTGAGCTTCATCGGCCCCTCGGGCTGCGGCAAGACCACTCTCCTGCGTTGCGTCGCGGCCCTGGAAACGCCGACCTCCGGCACCCTGTCCGTCAACGGCATGACGCCGGACGAGGCCCGCCGCGCCCGGGCCTACGGCTACGTCTTCCAGGCCGCGGGCCTTTATCCCTGGCGCACCATCGCAGGGAACATCCGCCTGCCGCTGGAGATCATGGGTTTTTCGAGGGCCGAGCAGGATCAGCGCGTCGACCGCGTGCTGAAGCTCGTGGATCTGGAAGGCTTCGGACGAAAGTATCCCTGGCAGCTTTCCGGGGGGATGCAGCAGCGCGCCTCCATCGCCCGCGCGCTCGCCTTTGACGCCGACATTCTGCTGATGGACGAACCGTTTGGCGCCCTGGACGAGATCGTGCGCGACCGCCTCAACGAGGAACTACTGAGCCTTTGGGCGCGCACCCAGAAGACCACGCTCTTCGTCACCCATTCGATCCCCGAGGCGGTGTACCTGTCCACCAAGATCGTCGTCATGTCCCCGCGCCCCGGCCGGATCACCGACGTCATCGATTCGCCCCTCCCGCGCGAACGCCCCTTGGACATCCGCGAGAGCCCCGAGTTCCTGGCCGTCGCCCACCGCGTCCGCGAGGGGCTCCGCGCGGGCCACGTGGAGGTCTGATGAGCCCCGGATCGATCCTTTGGCTGGGCGCGATCATGGCCGTCTTCGTCGCGGCCAATTCCGTGCTGCGGAGCTACGCCGCCTCCTCCCACCTCCCCACTCTGCTGGGGGCGCTGGTCCTGTTCTCGCTGGGGAACGTGATGATGGTTCGGCTCATGCGCGAGTCGGGGCTGGCGCTCGCCATCTCCATCTCCTCGGTGGCGCAGCTCGTGCTCATCTCGGCGGTGGCCTTCGCTTGGTTCGGGGAACGTCCCACGGGGTTGCAACTCGCCGGAATGGCGCTGGGGATCGTCGCCGTGACGCTGATCGCCTGGCCGCAGGGGGCCCGGTCATGAGGCGCGCGGTCCTTCCCGTCCTGGCGGTGGTGCTGGCGATCCTCGCGCTCTGGTATGTCGCCGCGATCCCCATGAACATCCGCGAAACGCTGACCGCGGCCGAGCGCGCGGGCGCCGAAGTCTGGGGCGGCACAGCGACCGAACGGCAGGAAAGGTCCGCCTGGGCCCTGACCCTCCGCAACCCGGACCTGGCGCTCGATGGTTGGGCGCAGGAGCGTCCGCGCCTGCCCGCGCCCCATCAGGTCGCGCAGGAGTTCTACCAGAGCACGGTCGGCGAGGAAGTCTTCGGCCGCCGCGGCTTTGTCCAGACGGGGGAGTTCTCCAACCGTTCGCTCGTCTACCACGCCGGGGTGACGCTGGGCGCGACGACGGTGGGCTTTCTCATCGGGGCGCTCGCGGGCGTCCTCCTCGCCATCGGCATCGTCCACAACCGCGCGATGGACATGAGCGTGATGCCATGGGCCGTCATCAGCCAGACGATCCCCATCGTGGCGCTCGCCCCCATGATCATCGTGGTGCTGAACTCGGTGGGGGTACAGGGCCTGCTGCCCAAGGCCATCATCGCGGCCTACCTGTCCTTCTTCCCGGTCGTTGTCGGCATGGTGAAGGGGCTGCGCGCGCCCGACCAGATGCAGATCGACCAGATGCACACCTGGAGCGCCACGGGGGCGGACACGCTGCGCAAGCTTCGCCTGCCCGCGTCGGTCCCCTATCTCTTCGCCTCGCTCAAGATCGCCATCGCGGCGTCGCTGGTGGGCACCATCGTGGGGGAGCTTCCGGTGCAGCGTGGGGGCCTCGGCGCCCGGATGCTCGCGGGGAGCTATTACGGCCAGACCGCGCAGATCTGGGCCGCTCTCCTGATGGCGGCGCTGCTCGCCGCATTCCTTGTCTGGTTCATGGGCTGGCTCGAACGGCGCACGCTGCGCGCCATGGGGGTGCCGGCATGACCTACGTGCTTCTCGCCGTCGTCGTCTGGTTCGGGGCCTGGACGCTCAACGGCTGGCTCACCGGCGGGGGGCGGCATCGGCTCCGCGCGGTGCGGATCGCTGTGCCGCTGATCTTTGGCGCGACGGTTCTCCTTGTCTGGGAGCTGCTCGTCCGTGGCCTGAACGTGCCGCCCGCGATCCTGCCCGCGCCGTCGCGCATCGGGCAGACCTTTGCGGGCAACACGGGCCTCCTCTGGGGCGACTTCGTGCAGACGATCCTCAAGGGCGCGCTCTCGGGCCTCTTCATCGGGGTGATCGCCGCGGTCGTCACCGCGATCCTGGTGGACCGCTTCGACTCGCTGCGGAGAGGGCTGCTGCCGGTGGCGAGCTTCATGGCCGCGCTGCCCATCGTAGGGACGGCGCCGATCCTCGTCATGTGGTTCGGCTTCGGCTGGCAGTCCAAGGCGGCGGTCGTGGTGCTGATGGTGTTTTTCCCCATGCTGGTGAACACCGTGGCGGGGCTCCAGGACACGACCGTGATGCAGCGCGACCTCATGCGGACCTACGGGGCGGGCTACTGGCCCACGCTCCTCAAGCTGCGGCTGCCGGCGGCGATGCCCTTCATGTTCAACGGGCTCAAGGTGGCGTCCTCCCTCGCGATGATCGGCGCCATCGTCGCCGAATTCTTCGGCTCGCCCACCCAGGGAATAGGCTTTCGCATCTCGGCCTCCAACGGGCAGCTCGCTCTCGACATGGTGTGGGCCGCGATCCTCGTGGGGGCCCTTGCGGGCAGCGCGGTTTACGGGATCATCACGGTTATCGAACGGGGGGTGACCTTCTGGCACCCGTCGCAACGACACTAAGAAAACGACAGGGAGTCGACTGAATGAAGAAGCTGCTTCTCGCCACCGCGCTGGGCCTCCTGGCCGTTCCGGCCTTTGCCCAGGACGCGGTGACGCTCCAGCTCAAATGGGTCACGCAGGCCCAGTTCGCGGGCTACTACGCCGCCCTCGACCAAGGCTTCTACGAGGAGGAGAACCTCGATGTCACGATCCTGCCCGGCGGGCCGGACATCGCCCCCACGCAGGTGATCGCGGGCGGCGGCGCCGACGTGGTCGTGGAGTGGATGCCCGCTGCGCTCGCCGCGCGCGAGCAGGGCGTGCCCCTCGTCAACATCGCCCAGCCCTTCCAGGGGTCGGGCATGCAGCTCACCTGCTGGGCCGACACCGGGATCACCGCGCCCGAGGACCTCAAGAACCGCACCCTCGGCGTCTGGTTCTTCGGCAACGAATACCCGTTCCTGTCCTGGATGTCCCAGCTCGGCATCAACACCGACGGCAAGGACGAGGACGGGGTGGAGGTCCTCAAGCAGGGCTTCAACGTCGATCCGCTGCTCCAGCGGCAGGCCGACTGCATCAGCACGATGACCTACAACGAATACGGCCAAGTCCTCGACGCCGGTGTCACGGAGGAGGAGCTCGTCAACTTCAAGTACGAGGACCAGGGCGTCGCCACCCTGGAGGACGGCCTCTACGTGATCGAGGAAAACCTTCAGGACCCGGCCTTCGTGGACAAGATGGCCCGCTTCGTGCGCGCCTCCATGCGCGGCTGGCAGTGGGCCCAGGAGAACCCGGAGGAAGCCGCCCAGATCGTCCTCGATAACGACGAGACCGGCGCCCAGACCATCGAGCACCAGACCCGCATGATGAGCGAAGTCGGCAAGCTCATCGGCGAGTCGACCGGGGAGCTCGACCCCGCCGCCTACGAGCGGACCGTGGCGACCCTGATGGCGGGCGGCTCGGACCCGGTCATCTCGGCCGCGCCCGAAGGGGCCTGGACCCATGCCGTGACGGACGCGGCGCTGGCCCAGTAAGCGGCTGATCCCTTTGGCGGGCGCGGGGGCCACCTCCGCGCCCGTTCGCTTGACCCCTGTCGGAGACCTCCATGCCCGTCCTCCTCGGCGTCGACACCGGCGGCACCTACACCGACGCCGTCCTCCTCGACGACGGCGAGACGCGGGTGCTGGCCAAGGCCAAGGCGCTGACCTCGCGCCCCGACCTGTCGGGCGGCGTGGGCGCAGCCATCGACGCCGTGCTGGCCCAGGCCCGCGTCTCGCCCCAGGAGGTCGCAATGGTGGCCCTGTCCACCACGCTCGCCACCAACGCGCTCGTGGAAGGGCAGGGGGGACGCGTAGCGCTCTTGGCCATCGGCTTCGACGCGGCCGACCTGACCCGCGACGGCCTGCCTGAGGCGATGCGCGGCGATCCCCTGATCGCGGTCGGTGGCGGCCACGACCATTCGGGCGGCGAGGTCGCGCCCCTCGACCTGCCCGCGCTGGAGGAGGCGCTGGCGACCCTCCCCGAGGGGCTGACCGGCCTTGCCGTCGCCGCGCGCTTCGCCACCCGCAACCCCGCGCACGAACTCGCGGCCAAGGCGCTGGCCCGCCGCGTGACGGGCCTTCCGGTCACCTGCTCCCACGAGCTGTCCTCCGCCCTGGGCGGCCCCCGCCGGGCGCTGACGGCCGTGCTGAACGCCCGCCTCATCGGCCTGATCGAGCGGCTGGTCCGCGCCTGCGAGACTCATATGCGCGCGCGCGGCATCGACGCCCCCCTGATGGTCGTGCGCGGCGACGGGGCGCTGATGGCCGCGCAGGTCGCCCACGAAAAGCCCATCGAGACGATCCTGTCCGGCCCTGCCGCCTCAGTCGCCGGCGCGGCCTGGCTGGCGAGAGAGCCCGTGGCGCTGGTGTCGGATATCGGCGGCACGACGACCGACATCTGCCTCCTGCGCGACGGGCGGCCCACGATCGACCCGCAGGGCGCGCGCGTCGGCCCCTTCCGCACCATGGTGGAGGCCGTGGCCATGCGGACCTGGGGCCTGGGCGGGGACAGCGAGGTGCACCTTCTCCCGGGCCTCGCGGGCGACCTCCATCTCGGCCCCCGCCGGGTCATGCCCGTGTCGCTCCTAGCCCGCGACCACCCCACTCTGGTCCACCGCGTCCTCGACGCCGCCCTCGCGTCGGAGAGGGCCGACGAGGAGGCCGGGCGGTTCGTCCTCCCCCTCTGGGGCACCACGCTTCCGGCTGGCCTCGACTCGCGTGAGGCCACCGTGGCCGACCGCCTCTCCGACGGGCCGCTTCCCTTGTCGCAGGCGACCCGCACCCGCCCCGAAGGCGCCGCTCTGAACCGCCTCGTCACCCGGGGCCTCGCCATGATCTCGGCGGTGACGCCTACGGATGCGAGCCATGTTCTGGGTCTCCAGTCCGACTTCGACGGGGAGGCCGCGCGCAAGGCCCTGACCCTCCTTGCCCGCCGCCGCACCGGCGCGGGCGAACGTCTGGCGGCCACCCCCGAACTCCTGGCCGGCGCCATCCTCGACCGCCTCACGCACCAGACCTCCCTCGCGCTCCTGGAAGCCGCCTTTGCCGAGGAGGGCTGGCCCGAGCCCGAGGCCCTTGCGCGTCATTCGCTGACGCAGGCGGGGCTCGACAGGCATGACGGCATCATCCGCACCCGGCTGAACATCGGAGTCCCCGTGATCGCTCTGGGGGCCTCCGCCGCCACTCACTACCCCGCCGTGGGCGCTCGGCTGGGCACCCGCGCCATCGTCCCCGATCATGCCGCGGTCGCGAACGCCGTAGGGGCCGTGGTGGGTCGCGTCTCCGTTGCCGTCGAGGGCACCGTCACGAGCCCCGCG
>CADCUU010000398.1 GCA_902805995.1 uncultured Rubellimicrobium sp. | reverse complement strand
GTCGTCGCCCCAGTCGAAGCGCGGGTCCGTCACCACCCCCCGCGGCATGAAGTTCGACGAATCGCGCGTGTCGAAGGTCAGGTCGCCATGCCGGGCCGACACATCGTAGCCGTAAAGCGCGTCGTCCCACTGCACCGCGCCCATGATCCTCTGGGCATAGGGGTCGAGCAGCAGCTTGTGCGGATTGAAGCGGTGCCCCTCATCGGGCCGGTAGGGCCCGTGGACGCGGTAGCCATAGGCCTGACCCGGCCGCAATCCCGGCACATAGCCGTTCCAGACATGGCCATCCCGCTCCGGCAGGTCGATCCACTCGGTCTCGTACTGCCCGTCGGGCGAGAAGAGGCACAGCGTCACCCGCGTCGCGTTCTGCGAGAACAGCGCGAAGTTCACGCCGTCCCCGTCCCAGGTCGCGCCGAGGGCGGTGGACCGGCCGCCGGTGATGGCGCCGTGGGGGGCAATGCCGCTCATGTCGATCGTTTCTCGCCTCATGCGCGGGCGGACAGGTCACGGAAGAGCCGGGCATAGGCCACGGCCGACCGTCCCCAGCCGACGGGCTGCGCCATGGCGTTCCGCTGCATCCGGGCCCAGGTCTCGGGCTCGGCGTAAAGGTCGCAAAGCTGGAGGAGCGCGCCCCGCAGCGCCTCGGCGGTGATCGGGTGGAACTGGATGCCCGTCGCCACCCCCGCCGCCAACGCCGCGGGCGAGGCATGAATCACGGTATCCGCAAGGCCGCCGGTCAGCGCCACGACCGGAATCGTCCCATAGCGCAGCCCGTACATCTGGGTGAGCCCGCAGGGCTCGAACCGCGAGGGCACAAGGATCGCGTCGCCTCCGGCCACCATCCGATGGGACAGCGCCTCGTCGTATCCGATCCGCACGCCCACCTGCCCGCCCTGTGCGGCGCGGCGGAAGGCCTCCTCCATCCAGCCGTCCCCCGAGCCCAGCAGCGCAAGCTGCCCGCCGCGCGCGAGAAGCGAGGGCAGGGCCTCGATCAGCAGATCGAGCCCCTTCTGGGAGGTGAGCCGGGACACGACGACGCAAAGCGGCCCGTTCCCATCCGGCAGCCCGAACTCCCGCCGAAGCGCGGTCTTGTTCTCGGCCTTCCCCTCCGGCGTGCCGTAGGGCGTCACGTCGGGGTCCGCGGCAGGGTTCCAGGCGTCCTCGTCGATGCCGTTGAGGATGCCGACAAGGTCCTCGCGCCGCGCCCGCATGAGCCCGTCGAAGCCCATCCCGAACTCCTCCCGCAGAAGTTCGGAGGCGTAGGTGGGCGACACGGTGGTGAGCCGGTCCGCCCCGATCAGCCCCGCCTTGAGGGCCGAGACACGGCCCCAGGCCTCATAGCCCCCGGTGTTGAACCGCGACGGGTCGAGCCGGAGGATCCCGATCCGCTCGGCCGACGTGGAGCCGTGGAAAGCCATGTTGTGGATGGTGAGGACCGTAGGCGCCCGCCGGTCGGGCATGAAGCGGCGCAAGTATTCCGGCACCAGCCCGCCCTGCCAGTCATGGCAGTGGAGCACGTCCGGCACCCAGCCCCCCACGCCTTCGGCCGCGATCCGCGCGGCCATCCAGCAGAGCCCCGCGAACCGTTCCGGGTTGTCGGGCCAGTCCTGCCCGTCCGGGCCCAGGTAGATGTTGCCTGCCCGCGCAAAAAGATGCGGCGCGTCCACCACCAGAAGGTCGGGATGCCCCGGCCCCTCGGCATAAAGCACCCGCGCAGGCCCGCCGAAAAGGTCCGCCTCTTCCAGCGCCACGCCATGCTGCGTCACCGCCGCCATGACCTGCGGATAGCCCGGCAGCAGGACGCGCATATGCACCCCCTCGGGCGCGAGCGCCGCCGGGAGCGCCCCCACCACATCGGCGAGGCCGCCCGTCTTGACGAGGGGGGCGCATTCGGAGGCGACGGACAGGACGTTCATGGAAGGGACGCGGCTCTCCGGTCCAGCATGGACTGGGTAATCAGCGTCACGCCCTTCTCGCTGACCCGGAACCACTTCGCGTCCTCCCCCGGGTCCTCGCCCACGATCAGCCCTTCGGGGATCACGACGCCGCGGTCGATCACCACCTTCCTCAGCCGGGCGTGCCGGCTGACGGTCACGTAAGGCAGAACGACGGCGTGGTCGAGCACCGCGTAGGAATTCGTGTGCACCTGCGTGAAAAGGAGCGAGTTGCGCACCTCGGTTCCCGAGATCACGCAGCCGCCCGACACCATCGAGGACACGGCGCTCCCTCGGCGCGAGGGCTCGTCATGGATGAACTTCGCGGGCGGCGTCATCTCGGAATAGGTCCAGACGGGCCAGTCCTGGTCCCAAAGGTTCAGCTCGGGCGTGAAGTTCGTGAGGTCGATGTTGGCCTGCCAGTAGGCGTCCACCGTTCCCACATCGCGCCAGTAGGCGGGGGCGCCTGGCGTCCGCACGCAGGAATCGTCAAAGCGATGCGCTCGCGCCGCGCCGCGCGCCACGATCGCGGGGATCAGGTCATGGCCGAAATCGTGCGAGGAACTCTCGTCCGCGCCGTCCCGGATCAGCAGCTCCCGCAGGAAAGGCCAGGAAAAGACGTAGATGCCCATGGAGGCGAGGGACAGGCTCGGATCCTCGGGCGTTCCAGGCGGATCGGCGGGCTTTTCCAGGAACTCGGTGATCTTGCCCGTGGCGTCCACCGCCATCACGCCAAAGGCCGAGGCTTCGTCGCGCG
>CADCUU010000397.1 GCA_902805995.1 uncultured Rubellimicrobium sp. | reverse complement strand
GATGCCGGTGAAAAAGGCGGCTCGTTGGCCGCAGTGACCTCGTCGTTGATGAAGGCCTCCTCCTGTGATTCCCTTCATCCAAGCAGGTCGGAGGGCGGGGCGATGATGGGTCGGCTGGCGGCGCAGGAGCAGCTCTTCTACCAGTTTCGTCTTGAGGATCACGTTCCGGCCGACCACCTGCTCAGGCGACTGGACGGGCTTTTCGACTTCGACTCCCTCCGGCCCTGGTTCGCCGCGCTCTACAGCCCGATCGGTCGTCCCTCCATCGACCCCGAGCTGATGATCCGCATGCTCTTGGTGGGCTATCTTTACAGCATCCGCTCGGAGACGCGGCTCTGCGAGGAGGTCCACCTCAATCTGGCCTACCGCTGGTTTTGCCGCCTGGGGCTGGAGGGCCGTGTGCCCGACCGGTCGAGCTTCTCGAAGAACCGGCATGGACGTTTCGCAGAGGGCGATGTGCTGCGATCCGTCTTCGAGTTGGTGGTCCGTCGGTGCATGGAAGCGGGTCTCGTTGGGGGCGAAGGTGCCCTGGTCGACGGCAGCACCGTCCAGGCCGATGCCAGCCGGCACAGGCGGGCGGCGCCGGACGAGGTTGCGGAAGCCTGGGCTGAGCCTGGCGCGGTGACGCGACCGGTGCAGGCCTACCTTGATCAGCTTGAGGCGGAGGCCGCCGAGCCGCGCGAAGGACCGCAGCACAAGCCACCCAAGACTGTCTCATTGACGGACCCTCAGGCCGCCTGGTCAGTAAAGGACGGCCCCGGTCGCTTCAGCTATGAGACCAACTACCTCGTAGACGACCGCCATGCTGTCATTGTCGACGTCGAGGCCACGCCGGCTCGGCTCAGCCAGGAGATCGTCGCCGCCAAAGCCATGCTGGAGCGCAGCCGCCGAGCCCTCGGGTTCGCGCCGCAGAGCTTGGCCGCCGACAAGAGCTATGGGACTGCTCCATTCCTGTCCTGGCTGAACGATCGTCAGCTCACGCCCTATATTCCGGTCCTTGACCGCACGGCGCAGACGGACGGCAAGCTCGGTCGGGAGGCCTTCACCTATGACGCTGAGCGCGACAGCTTCACCTGCGCCCAAGGCCACGAGCTCACCTTCCGAAGCGTGACCAAGGACACCGGGGTCAGGCGCTACAAGGCGGCAGCTTCAGCTTGCGGATCTTGCCCGAAGAAGCCGCTCTGCACCGACGCGCCGTTCCGCACGCTGGGGCGCCTCGAAGGCGAAGGAGTCCGGGATGCCGTGCGCGCTCTTGCCGGGACCGAGGCTTTCCAGGTCGCGCGGACCCGCCGGCGGAGCTATGGCTGGAATTGGGTGACGCGTCTGGTCAGGCGGCGCGTTGATCGGCTGTCGCTGTGACGGCGACACCGTTGGTGAATGTGACGCCGGCGAGGACCAGCGGCAAGACGGTTTCGCCTTTCAGACGGCGCCAGGTTTTCGCGGCGGCCATGACGAGCTTGAAGACCATGAGCCGGGCAGTCTTCTGCGACAGGGCGCCTTTGGTGCGCACGGTCCGGTGCCGGACGGTGGCGAAGACGCTCTCGATGGGGTTCGACGTGCGCAGATGGTCCCAGTGCTCGGCCGGGAAGTCGAAGAAGGCCAGGAGGGTGTTGCGGTCCCTGGTCAAGCAGTCGACCGCCTTGGAGTACTTGGCCCCATACTTCTCTGCAAAGACGGCGATGGCCCGGTCCGCCGTTCCCCGGTCCGGCGCGTCGCGGACCTCGCGCAGGTCGGCCTTCATGTTCGGCTGCACGGACTTCGGCACCTTGTTGAGCACGTTGACGAGCTTGTGCTGCCAGCAGCGCTGATGGCGCGTGGTCGGGAAGATCTCCTCCACTGCCTTCCAGAACCCCATGGCGCCGTCGCCCACCGCCAGCTCGGGCGCGACGGAGAGGCCGCGAGCCTTTAGGTCGACGAGCAGCTCGCGCCAGCTCTGAGCGCTCTCGCGCACGCCCGCCTGGAAGCCGACCAGTTCCTTCCGGCCCTCGGGCGTGGCCCCGATGATGACCAGCATGCAGGCCGCGTCCTCCTCCATGCGCGCCTGGAGATAGACCCCGTCGGCCCAGACGTACACATAGCGCCGCGCCGACAGGTCGCGCCGCTGCCAGCGATCGTAGTCGGCCTGCCAGTCCTCCTTCAGCCGCCCGATCACCGAAGGCGACAGGTTCGGGGCGTCGCGGCCCAGAAGCGCCGCCAGGGCCTCCTGAAAGTCGCCCGTCGAGATGCCGCGCAGGTAGAGAACCGGCAGCAAGGCCTCGAGGCTGCGCGTCCGACGCGCCCACTTGGGCAGGATGGCCGAGGTGAAGGTGATGCGCTCGCCCTCCGGCGCAGCCACGCCCTCAGCGCCACGGTCGCGGATCTTGGCCCGCCGGACCGGCACTGGGCCAATCCCGGTCTGGATCACCCGCTCCGGGCCATGACCATGGCGGACGAGGCGGGCACGGCCATCAGGGAGACGCTCCTCCCGCATCGCGGCCAGGAACGCCTCGGCTTCCGCCTCGATGGCCTCAGCGAGCAGCCGGCGTGCGCCTTCGCGCAGCACGGCCGTCAGCGGATCGTCGATCTCGTCAGGGTGTCGAAACGGATGAACGGTGGTATCGGTCTTCATGGCGCATCGCTCCTTCGGGAGGTTCTGGCAGGCTCGACACCCGCCACGATACGCCGCCATCTCAATCCGGTGTCACCCAGGTTCCGCCATAGCTCGCGCTAGCC
>CADCUU010000396.1 GCA_902805995.1 uncultured Rubellimicrobium sp. | reverse complement strand
CCTGCACGGGGGAGGCCGCGGCCATCGCCGCCTGGGCCAAGGGCGCGCTCCGCCGCGCCGTGGTCGAAGGCCCCCTCGCCCTCGACCTCATGCTCTCCCGCCGCTCAGCCGAGGTGAAGGGCGTCACCTCCCAGGTCGCGGGCCGCGTGGACATCATCCTCGTCCCCGAACTCAACTCCGGCAACGCTCTCTTCAAGCTCATGGCGCTGGGCATGGGCGCCTGCGCGGCGGGCGTCGTGATGGGCGCGCGCGTCCCCATCCTCCTCACCTCGCGCGGCCAAGGCTCCGCCGACCGCCTCGCCTCCGCGGCCCTGGGCGCGATCCTCGCCGCCGACGCCCACGGCAAACGTCAGGCCGCCGCGTGATCCTCGTCGTCAACGCCGGCTCCTCCTCCGTCAAGGTCGCCCTCTTCGACGACGACCTCCAGGAACTCCTGCGCGGCTCCGTGACGGAAATCGGCGGCACGGGCGAGCTTCGCTTAGGGGAGGCCCGCCAGCCCGTGCGCGCCGCCGACCACGATGCCGCGCTGGCCACCGTCCTCGCGATGCTCCGCGTCCAGGGCATGTCGCCCGAGGCCCTCACCGCGGCCGCCCACCGCGTCGTCCACGGCGGCGCGACCCTCACCGCCCCCACCCGCCTTACACCGGACACCATCGCCGCCATCGAGGCCTGCACCCCCCTCGCCCCCCTCCACAACCCCGGCAACCTCGCGGGCATCCGCGCGCTGAGCCGCCTCGTCCCCGACCTCCCCCAGGTCGCTAGCTTCGACACCGCCTTCCACGCCACCGTGCCGGAGGTGGAGTGGACCTACGCCCTCCCCCGCGACCTCCGCGACCGGGGCCTGCGCCGCTACGGCTTCCACGGCCTCAGTTATGCCTCGCTGGTGGATCACCTCGCGGGGCAAGGCGTCTTGCCCCACCGTCTCCTCGCCTTCCACCTCGGCAACGGCGCCTCCGCCTGCGCCATCCGGGATGGGGAGTCGGTCGCGACCAGCATGGGCTACTCCCCCCTCGACGGCCTCGTCATGGGCACGCGCACCGGCAGCATCGACGGCATGGCCGTGCTGGAGATCGCCCGCCTCCACGGCCTCGACCGCGCGGCGGGGATCCTGAACCGCGAAAGCGGCCTCAAGGCCCTGGCCGGCACCTCCGACATGAAGGTCCTCCTTTCGCGTGAGGACCCGGAGGCCCGGTTCGCCATCGACGCCTTCACCCATGCCGCGATCTGGCACGGCGGCGCGCTCGCCGCCGCCATGGGCGGGCTCGACGCCATCGCCTTCACCGGCGGCATCGGGGAAAACGCCGCCCCCATCCGCGACCGCATCGCCCAAGGCCTCGCCTGGGCAGGCCCCGCCCCCGTCCAAGTCGTCCCCGCGCAGGAGGAACGCCGCATCGCCGCCGACGCGCTCGCGACATTGCGCATCGCCTGAGGGTATCGACACGGCCCCCACCCGTGGCAGAGTGGCCCCATGACCACCCGCCCGTCCTTCGACCCGTCCCCAAAACCCGGCGACGAGGTCCGCAGCACCACCTGCTACATGTGCGCCTGCCGCTGCGGCATCGACGTGCACCTCAAGGACGGAAAGGTGGCCTATATCGAGGGCAACCGCGACCACCCCGTCAACAAGGGCGTCCTCTGCGCCAAGGGCTCCGCGGGCATCCTCCAGATCAACTCCCCCGCCCGCCTCCGCGCGCCCCTCCTCCGCACAGGCCCTCGCGGCTCCGGCCAGTTCAAGGAAATCTCCTGGGACGAGGCCCTCGCCCTCGCCACCTCCTGGCTCCAGCCCCTCCGAGACACGGCCCCCGAGAAGCTCGCCTTCTTCACCGGCCGCGACCAGTCCCAGTCCTTCACGTCGCTCTGGGCCCAGGCTTACGGGACGCCCAACTACGCGGCCCATGGCGGCTTCTGCTCCGTCAACATGGCCGCCGCCGGCATCTATACCCTGGGCGGCGCGTTCTGGGAGTTCGGAGCCCCCGACTGGGACCGCGCCCGCCTCTTCCTCCTCTTCGGCGTGGCCGAGGATCACGACTCCAACCCCATCAAGATCGGCCTCGGCAAGCTCAAGGCGCGCGGCGCCAAGGTCATCGGCATCAACCCCATCCGCACCGGCTACAACGCGGTCGCCGACGACTGGCTCGGCATCACGCCGGGCAGCGACGGCCTCCTCGTCCTGTCGCTGATCCACTGCCTCCTGCAGTCCGGCAAGATCGACCTCCCGTACCTCGCCCGCCTCACCAACGCCCCCTGCCTCGTCAACGAAGACCCCCAAAGCCCCCAGCACGGCCTCCTCCTCAAGGACGACGCCGGGAAGCCCCTCGTCATCGACCGCCGCACCGGCCATCCCGCCCCCTGGGACGGCGAGGGGGTGGAACCCGACCTCTCCGCCACCCTCCGGCGCGCGGGCGTCACCCACCGCCCCGTCCTCCACCACCTCGCGACCCGCTACCTCGCCCCCGCCTTCGCGCCCGAAGCCATCGCGGACCGCACCGGCCTCCCCGCCGCCCGCATCCGCCAACTCGCCGCCGAGATCGCGCAGGCCGCCTTCGACGACCCGCCCGTCCTCCATCGCCCCTGGACCGACTTCCGCGGCCACCGGCACGAGACGATGCCCGGCCGCGCCGTCGCCATCCACGCCATGCGCGGCATCTCCGCCCATTCCAACGGCTTCCAGACCGCCCGCGCCATCCACCTCCTCCAGGCCCTCATCGGCGCGGTCGA
>CADCUU010000395.1 GCA_902805995.1 uncultured Rubellimicrobium sp. | reverse complement strand
ACGACAATGTAGGGCGAACAACGTCCAACCTCACGCTCTCCAGAGCGCGCCGCTCGTCAGCGTGACTGGCGGGGAAAGCTGCCGGCGCTGCTCCAGAACAGCCGCCCAGGGCTCACGTTTAGACCCTGACTTCGCGTGCCATCTGCTCGCCCACCCCGAAGACCGCCTTGTAGCGCTCGACCTGATCCTTGGGGCCCATGGCCTTTTCAGGGTTGTCGGACAGCTTCACGGTTGGGCGTCCATCCGCCTCGACGGCTTTGCAGACAAGGCTGAACGGGGCCAGCGCATCGTTCTCCACCAGACCTTCGAAGTCGTTGGTCAGGAGCGTGCCCCAACCATACGTCACCCGGACGCGGCCATGGAAGCGGGCGTGCAGCGCCTCGATCTCGGGCACGTCGAGGCCGTCCGAGAAGACCAGGAGCTTCTCGCGCGGGTCCTGGCCATGTGCCTCCCACCAGCGGATCGCGGCTTCGGCATTCTCCACAGGGTCGCCCGAGTCGATACGGATGCCGGTCCAGGAGGCGAGCCAGTCCGGCGCGCGCTCCAGGAAGTGCTTCGTCCCGAAGGTGTCGGGCAGGATGACGCGGAGGTTGCCCTCGTGCTCCTCCTGCCAGTCGGCGAGGACCTTGTAGGGGGCTTGGCGAAGCTCCTCGTCGCTGTTGGCGAGGGCTGCGTATACCATGGGAAGCTCGTGCGCGTTGGTGCCGATGGCTTCAAGGTCGCGCTTCTTGGCTATCAGGCAATTGGAGGTGCCGACGAAGCTGTCGCCCAGCGCCTCGGTCATAGCCTGCACGCACCAGTCCTGCCAGAGATAGCCATGCCGGCGGCGCGTGCCGAAATCCGCGAGGCGCAGGCCTTCAAGCCCGCGCAGCCGCAGCCCCTTCTCCCAGACACGGGTCATGGCGCGGGCGTATAGGACCTGAAGCTCGAAGCGGCCCATTCCCTTCAGCACCGCGCGGGAGCGAAGCTCCATGATGACCGCGAGCGCCGGGATCTCCCACAGCATGACTTCGGGCCAGAGCCCTTCGAACGTCAACTCGAACTGGCCGTCGCGGCGCTCCAGATGGTAGGGGGGCAGGCGCAGGTTCTCGAACCATTCCATGAATTCGGGCGAGAACATCTGCCGCTTGCCGTAGAAGGTGTTGCCCCGCAGCCAAGTGGACTCCCCCCGGGTGAGCTGGAGGCTGCGGATATGGTCGAGCTGTTCGCGCAGCTCTCCTTCGTCGATCAGTTCGGCCAGACGGATGCGATGGGAGCGGTTGATGAGTTGGAAGGTGACGCGCGTATCGGGTCGGTTGCGGAACACCGACTGGCACATCAGCAGCTTGTAGAAGTCGGTGTCGAGAAGCGACCGGACGACGGGGTCGATCTTCCAGGTGTGGTTCCAGACGCGGGTGGCGATGTCGATCATCGGGCGACCGTCACCCCGGCCCCGGCCCAGCCCGCATGGGCCGCCGCAAGGCTGCCCGACAGGTCGATGGCGCGGCTCAGATCCTCGCGCACGGTGACGCGAAAGCGCAAGCGCGCCCCGTCCATGGCCGAGTAGTTCACGCAGAAATCGGTGGCGAGGCCCACGAGGGTGATGCTGTCGATGCCCCGTTCGCGCAGGTAGCCCGCGAGCCCCGTCGGCGTGCTGTGGTCGTTTTCATAGAAAGCGGAATAGCTGTCCACCTGGGGCCGGAACCCCTTGCGGAGGATAAGGTCGGCATCACGGCGAAGCGCGGGGTGAAACTCCGCCCCCGGCGTGCCCTGGACGCAGTGATCGGGCCAGAGGACCTGCGGCCCATAGGGCATCTCGACGGACTCGTAGGGCTCGCGCCCCCAGTGGGAGGTGGCAAAAGACGAATGGCCCGTGGGGTGCCAGTCCTGGGTCAGGATCACGGCGGGGAACTCGTCCATCAGGGCGTTGATTCCGAACACGATGTCATGGCCGCCGGGCACGGCCAAGGCGCCGCCCGGACAGAAGTCGTTCTGGACGTCGATCACGACGAGGGCTTCGTTCGCCGGGCGCATGGCAGCCTCCTTGACCCAAGGCCTGAGGCGTCCATCGGTAAGGAGCGCCCCGGGCGGGGTCAACCATTGGGCTGGGGGTGCCGGGCGCGGGGCGTCTTGGCAAGGGGCGGCAATTGAGGTCCCTTGTGCGCCGGAACATGATCAGACGGCGTGGGGGATGCAATGTCGAACGACAGGGGACTGGGGGATCTGGCCAGACGTCTGACTGACCTGGGCGAGACCAGGCGGGCCATCTGCGCCATTGCAGGGGCGCCTGGGTCAGGCAAGTCGACACTGGCCGAGCGTCTGGTGGAAAGGTTGAACCAGGACACCCCTGGGATAGCGGCGCTTCTGCCAATGGACGGGTACCACTT
Source organism: uncultured Rubellimicrobium sp. (assembly GCA_902805995.1). Classification (GTDB taxonomy): domain Bacteria; phylum Pseudomonadota; class Alphaproteobacteria; order Rhodobacterales; family Rhodobacteraceae; genus Rubellimicrobium. The sequence goes on along the minus strand of CADCUU010000395.1, from coordinate 9,508 downwards.
CGATGACCTGCACCTCGTGCCTGCGGGCCTGCGACCCCGGAAGGGCGCGCCGGAGACGTTCGATGTGGGGGGCTTGCGTCATATTCTCATGCGGCTTCGGGCAAATGAGGAGGACGCGGTCGCGGTGCCGGTCTTTGACCGTGACATCGAGATCGCGCGCGCCGGAGCGCGTCTGATCCCGTCCTCTGTCCGACTGATCGTCTGCGAGGGGAACTACCTGCTCCTCGACCGGGCACCTTGGAACACGCTCCGCCCCCTCTTCGATCTCACAGTGATGATCGAGGTGCCGGAGGAGGAACTGCGCCGTCGGCTGACCCGGCGTTGGGAGGGATATCGCCTGACACCGGAGGAGATCGCCTGGAAGCTCGACGGCAACGATCTTCCGAACGGGCGCGCCGTGATGGCTGACAGCGCGCCCGCGGACGTGGTGGTCCGGCCCGAGGCCTGATGAGTGAGAGGGGCCCGGACGCGCCGGGCCTCTCCCTCAGGTGTCCAGATGCGCGACCGACAGGGCGTTCTGCTGGATGAACTCCCGACGCGGCTCCACGGCATCGCCCATCAGGCGCGAGAAGATGTCCTCGGCCTCGGCTACGTCGTCGATGCGAACCTGCAGAAGCGTCCGCGCATCGGGGTCGAGCGTCGTTTCCCAGAGCTGCTCGGGGTTCATCTCTCCGAGGCCCTTGTAGCGCTGGAGCGACAGACCCTTCTCGCCCTCCGCCAAGATCGCCTTGAGGAGATCCAGCGGCCCGAAGATCATCTGGGTCCGGTCCTTGCGGACAAGCGTTGCCGGCTGATCGTAGACCTCGCGCAGGCCGTCGGTGTGGGAGCCCAGGCGACGGCTCTCCCCCGACCGCAGCATTGCGCCGTCGAGGGTGCGCAACTCCTCCACGCCACGCAGGACGCGGCTGAGGCGGATGCCCTTGTCCTGCGTCACGCGACCACGCCACCCGCGCTCGTATTCCAGCGCGATGAGGTCGAGGCGCGTCGCCACCGTCTCCGCCACGCCCTGAAGGTCCTGATCCACGGCCCCGGTGCGGAAGGCGCCCGCGATGGCCGCCTGTTCAAGGATGTGGCGTGGATAGTGGGTCGGGTAGACGTCGAGGCTGCGCCGGACGGCCCGGGCCTCCTCCACCACGCGCATGAGGTCCTGGCCGGCCATCTCTGCCCCGGTCCCCAGGCGCAGCACTGCGCCGTCGGTGCCCTGCTGGATCAGGTAGTCGTCGAGAGCGGCCTGATCTTTGAGGTAAACCTCGGACTTCCCGCGCGCGACCTTATAGAGCGGCGGCTGCGCGATGTAGAGAAAGCCGCCCTCGATCAACTGGGGCATCTGCCGGAAGAAGAACGTGAGCAGGAGCGTGCGGATATGCGCGCCGTCCACGTCCGCGTCCGTCATGATGACGATCTTGTGGTAGCGCAGCTTCGAGATGTTGAACTCGTCCCGCCCGATGCCGGTGCCGAGCGCCATGACGAGGTTCCCGATCTCCTGGCTCCCCAGCATCCGGTCGAAGCGCGCCCGCTCCACGTTCAGGATCTTGCCGCGGAGCGGAAGGACCGCCTGGGTCCGCCGGTCGCGCCCGGTCTGGGCGCTGCCCCCGGCGGAGTCGCCCTCCACCAGGAACACCTCAGTCTTGGAGGGGTCCTTCTCGGAGCAGTCCTTGAGCTTGCCCGCAAGGAAGTTCACGTCCATCGCCGTCTTGCGCCGGGTCAGCTCGCGCGCCTTTCGCGCGGCCTCGCGCGCCAACGCGGCCTCGATGATCTTGCCGACGATGACCTTGGCATGGGCCGGGTTCTCGTCGAACCATTCCGCGAGCTTCTCGCCCACGAGGTTTTCCACCGCGGGGCGAACCTCGGATGAGACGAGCTTGTCCTTGGTCTGGGATGAGAACTTGGGGTCCGGCACCTTGACCGACAGCACGCAGGTCAGCCCCTCGCGCGCGTCGTCGCCCGTGAAGTCGATCTTCTCCCGCTTGGCGATCCCGGAGTCCTGCGCATACTTGGTGATTGTCCGCGTCAGCGCCGCGCGGAAGCCCTGCAGGTGCGTGCCGCCGTCCCGCTGGGGGATGTTGTTGGTGAAGGGCAGCACCGTCTCGTGGTAGGAGTCGTTCCACCACATCGCGACCTCGACGCCGATGCCGTTGCGCTCACCCGAGATATGGATGGGCGTGGGCAGGGCCGAGGACTTGCTGCGGTCGAGATACTTCACGAATTCCCGGACACCGCCCTCGTAGAACAGCTCGGCGCGCTGAAGCTCCGCCCCGCGGTTGTCCTCCAGCGTGATCTTCACGCCCGAGTTCAGGAAGGCGAGCTCGCGCAGGCGCGCCTCGAGCGTCTTGAAGGAATACTCGAGGTTGGAGAAAGTCCCGTCCTCGCGGTGGGTCTTGGCGGAGGCGAGAAAGCGCACCTCCGTCCCCTTCTGGCCGGGCGCGTCGCGCACGACATGAAGGGGGATCGTGGTGTCGCCGTTCTCGAACCGGGCGTAATGCTCCTTGCCGTTCCGCCAAACGCGGAGGTCGAGCCAGTCGGATAGCGCATTCACCACCGACACGCCCACGCCGTGCAGGCCACCCGAGACCTTGTAGCTGTTCTGGTCGAACTTACCCCCGGCATGGAGCTGGGTCATGATGACTTCGGCGGCCGAAACGCCCTCCTCCTTGTGGATGTCCACGGGGATGCCGCGACCGTTGTCACGGACCGAAACCGAGCTGTCGGCATGGATGCGGACATTCACCTCGGTCGCGTGGCCGGCCAGCACCTCGTCGATGCCGTTGTCCACGACCTCGTAGACCATGTGGTGGAGGCCCGAGCCGTCGTCGGTGTCGCCGATATACATGCCCGGACGTTTCCGAACAGCATCCAAGCCTTTAAGAACCTTGATGGATTCGGCGCCGTAAGCGGCATCCGCGGCAGAGGCGTCGGACATGGGAAAAAGCCCTTCTGAAAGTCGTCGATCTTATAGGGGGAGGAGGGGGGAATGTCACCCCTTGGCCCTTGCAAATATGGGATTTCCGCGCCCGATTACCAGGGGTAAGGGGTCACAGGAGGGGGATCAGGAGCCCCACTCCGATCAGCAGGCTTCCGGCCGCCAGATTGGTGCGGCGGACGGCTGTCGGGGACGACAGAAGTGCCCTCGCCCGGCCCACGAGAAGCGCCAGGAGGAGGTTCCCGAGAAGGGGGATGCTGGCCGAGACGAACAGGATCGCGGCGATGTCCGGCCCGGTCAGGCGGGTCACCTCGAAGAAGCCGGGCAGCATACCCATGTAGAAGAGGATCGCCTTGGGGTTGGCCAGGATCGCCGCCCCGCCCGCGAGGAACCCGGCCCACATCCCCGGACGGGTCAGACTGGACTCAGCTCCGATGGGCTTGCTCGCGCTCCGGAGGACCAGCGTCCCCATCAGGAGGAAGGTCGCCGCCGCGACCCAGACCATCGCGTCGAGGAACCCCTCCCAGACCGACAGGATCCAGGTCACGCCGAGGATCGCGCACAACGGCCAGATCAGGTCGCCGAGCGAGACCCCGACCGCGAGGGGCCAGGCCGCGCGGAAGCCCCCCGCCAGCGCCCGCGCCGTCACTGCGACCCAGACCGGGCCGGGGGTGAGCCACAGGAGAAGGATGCCCAGCGCATAGAAGCCGAGGTCCTGAAGCGCGATGGTCACGCGGTCAGCCCTTTGGCAGGGTCAGGCTGCCGTCCTGCGCGAGCGGCCAGAACGGGTTCATCGCCACTTCCCAGACATGCCCGTCCGGATCGGCGTAGTAGCCCGAATAGCCGCCCCAGGACGTGGCTTGCGGGACCTTGAGCGCGCTGGCCCCGGCCTGCACCGCCCGGTGGAAGGCCGCGTCCACGTCCTCCTCCGTCGCGAAGTTCTGGGCGAGCGTGATCGCGCCCGTGCCCAGTTCGCCCACCGGCCGGTCCATGTCGTCGGCCAAGTCGTCCTTCCCGAACAGCGCGAGGACGGCACCATGGATCTGGTAAAAGGACACGCCTTCCTGTTCCCGTGCGGGATGCCAGCCCAGGGCGCGGTAGAAGGCTCGGGAACGCTCCAAGTCGCGGACGCCCAGGGTGATCAGGGTCACGCGCTGCTCGGGCAGGAGGTGGTGGCGGGTCATGGTGGGCTCCGTTCGATCAGATGCGAGACGCCGCCCTCCTCGGCGGCCTCCCAGTGCTGCGCGCGGGCCCCCAGCTCGGCAAAGAGCCCGGGCTCCGTTCCCGTCATGAAGGCCTGGAGGCCCAGGCCGCAGACCTCGTCGTAAAGGCTCGCGCGGCGGCTGGGGTCGAGATGGGCGGCTACCTCGTCGAGGAGGAGGAGCGGCGCGGTGCCATCCGCCTCGATGGCGCGGGCGTTGGCGAGGATCAGAGAGACCAGGAGCGCCTTCTGCTCCCCCGTGGAGCAATCCCGCGCGGCGACTCCTTTGGCGGTCCAAACGGCCTCAAGGTCGGCCCTGTGCGGCCCGAGAAGGCTGCGCCCAGCGGCCATGTCGCGCCAGCGGCCCCGCTCCAGCCCCTGGGCGTAAAGCTCCTCGCTCGGGGGCAGCGGGTCCTCGGGGTAGGTGATGGACAGGGTCGCGGCGGGAAAGGCCGTCTCCGCTTGGCCCTGCGCTTCCATCAGGCGCGCAATGGTGGCGTCGCGGTTGCGGGCGATGCGCGTCCCGGCTTGGGCCATCTGCGACTCCAGTGCCCCGTACCAATGAGCGTCGCGTGAGCCGTCCTTGAGCAGGCGGTTGCGCTCCCGCATGGCCTTCTCAAAGGCCAGCGACGCCTCGCCGTGGTCGGGGAAGAGGCTCAGGCAGGCGCGGTCCAGGAAGCGGCGGCGCCCCTCGGCCCCTTCGGTCCATATCCGGTCCATCGACGGGACGAGCCACAGGACAGGCACGAGCCGCGCAAGGTCGAGCTGCGAGGCGGCCTTGCCGTCGATACGCACGGTCCTTGCCTCACCCGGAAGGGACTGCGTTTCCACCTCGTGGATCAGGCCGGGTACGGCAAGCGTGGCGGCCACCTTCCAGCCCACCCCTTCGGCGCGGCGCCCGATCTCGTCGGCACTGGCGCGGCGCAGCCCCCGGCCGGGGGACAGAAAGGACACGGCTTCCAGCAGGTTGGTCTTGCCAGCCCCATTCGGTCCGTGCAGCGCCACGGGGCGGCCATCGAAGAGGAGCCGCGCGCGGGCATGGCTGCGGAACTGCGACAGCGCCAGGGTCTGGAGATGCGGCCCCATCAAATCAGGCCCCGTCAAACCAGACCCGTCACACCCGCATCGGCATCACGACATAGAGCGCGCTCTGGTCGTCGCCTTCGCGCATCACGGTCGGATGGGATGACGATTCGAACAGGAACACCGCATTCTCGCGATCCACCTGATGCGCGATCTCCAGGAGGTATTTGGCATTGAAGCCGATCTCGAGCTTATCATCGCCATAGGCCACGGCAAGCTCCTCCTCGGCGGTGCCCGAGTCCGGAGCGTTCACCGATAGAATCAGCCGGTCCTCGTCGAGGTTGAGCTTCACGGCGCGGGACCGCTCTGAGGACACGGTTGCCACGCGGTCGACGGCCTTGGCGAACTCCTTGGCGTCAACCTCCAGCCGCTTGGCGTTCGCTTGCGGGATCACACGGGTGTAATCCGGGAAAGTCCCGTCGATCACCTTGGAGGTGAGGGTGAGCGTCGGCGTCTCGAAGCGGATCTTGGTGTCGGAGACGGACACCTTGATGACGGCCTCGTCGTCGTCGAGCAGCTTGCGCAACTCGTTCACCGTCTTGCGGGGCACGATCACGCCGGGCATCCCCTGCGCGCCATCGGGCAGCGGCGCGTCGATGCGGGCGAGGCGGTGGCCGTCGGTCGCTACGGCGCGCAGCACGGCGCCCCCGTCGCCTTGCGAGACATGGAAGTACACGCCGTTCAGGTAATAGCGCGTCTCCTCGGTCGAGATCGCGAACTTCGACTTGTCGAAAAGCCGCCGCAGCAGCGGGGCCGGGGCCTCGAAGGTCGTGGTGTAATCGGGCGAGGCCATGTTCGGGAAATCCTCGACCGGAAGGGTCGAGAGCTGGAAGGTCGAGCGCCCCGCCTCGATGGTCAGCCGACCGGGCGCGCCTTGCGTGGACAGCGTCACGAGAGCGCCATCGCCCAGCTTGCGGACGATCTCGTTGAGCATGAGCGCGCCCACGGTCGTGGCGCCCTTCTGGTCCACGCGGGCCGTGGCACGGTCGACCACTTCGATGTCGAGGTCGGTCGCACGGAAGCGGACGCCCTCGTCTTCCGCCTCGATCAGGACGTTGGCCAGGATCGGGATCGTGTTGCGGCGCTCCACGACGGATTGCGCCTGCGCCACGGCCTTGGAGAGGACCGCCTTCTCGATGCTGATCTTCATGTCTCGGACCCTTATTGTCCCGCGCCCTGGCCCGGGACGCGGACCCTGCCAGCCTTTGCGGTTTCCCTCAAGTGCCTTGTGCGCTTCAGGCCTCCAGGGCGCGGCGGAGCATCTCTAGGTCGTCGGCGATCTGCGAATCCGCGACGCGCAGCTCCTCGATCCGGCGCACCCCATGCATGACGGTGGTGTGGTCACGCCCGCCGAAGCGGCGGCCGATATCGGGCAGCGACCGGCTGGTCATGGTCTTGGCGAGGAACATCGCCACCTGCCGGGGCCGTGCGAAGCTGCGCAGCCGCTTGGGGCCGATCAGGTCGGCCAAGCGGATGTGGTAGTGCTCGGCCACCTTGCGCTGGATCTCCTCGATGGACACCTTGCGGTCGCTCGCGCGCAGCACGTCGCCCAGGGTGTCGCGGGCGAGGTCGAGCGTGACCTCGCGCCCCACGAGATTGGCCTGCGCCACGAGCCGGGTGAGGGCGCCTTCAAGGACGCGGAGGTTCGACGTCACGCGGGCCGCGAGGAATTCGAGCACCCCTTCTGCCATGCGCAGGTTGGGCTCCGTGCTCTGTGCCACGGCGAGCTTCGCCTGAAGGACGCCCAGCCGAAGCTCGTAGTCCGCGGCATGGACCTGCACCACAAGGCCGGACTGCAGCCGCGAGGTTACCCGCTCCTCGAGCGACCCGATCTCCACGGGGGAGCGATCGGCCGTCAGGACGATCTGCTTGCCCTGATCGACCAGCGCGTTGAACGTATGGAAGAACTCCTCCTGCGTGGAGTCCTTGCCGGCGATGAACTGGATATCGTCCACCATCAGGATATCCACGGCGCGGAAGGCCTGCTTGAAGTCCATCATCTTGCGGTCGCGAAGCGCGCTCACGAAGCGGATCATGAACTGCTCGGCCGACAGGTACAGCACACGGGCCTGCGGGTTCCGTGCCCGCATCTCCTGCGCGATGGCCTGCATGAGGTGGGTCTTGCCCAGGCCCACGCCGCCATGGAGGAAGAGCGGGTTGAAGCCCGTATGCCCCTCGGCCACGCGGCGCGCGGCGGCGTGCGCGAGTTCGTTGGACTTGCCCACCACGAAGCGGTCGAAGGTCAGTCGGGGGTCAAGGCGGCTCCCCTCCTCCGGCATCTCGGCCACGGCGGCTGGCGCTTGAACCTGGGCCGTAGCGGCGACCGGGGTGGCCCCGGCGATGACCCGGCCCTGCGGCGCGAAGACGAGGCGGCTCGCCGGATAGCCCGCCTGGGCCAGCACGGTCAGGATGTCCTCCTGGAAGTTGCGCGCGACATAGGAGCCCAGGAAGGCCGTCGGCACGACGAGGGTGGCGACCCCGTCCTCGATGGCAGCGAGATGCAGCGGCGCGATCCAGCTCTGGAAGCTCCCGGCGCCCACGCGGTCCTTGAGCGTCGCGCGGCATTGCGCCCAGAGCGCCTCCGCCCCGTTGTCCAGCATCGCCCCGAAGCCTGCGCCGTCTGCCATGTCATCGTCCTCGCATCGAGCAGGCCACAGCCTGCCGGTCCCCCAGGACCTCGCCCCAGTGTCGCGCCCTAAGGCGTTCCCGGGGGGATGGATGCAAGGCACAGCGCCCCGCCCAAAGGACGGCGCGTGTCGGACGGGGCCGCGTGGCAGCGCAGCCCAACCCATATCGGCGCGATGTATCCCACGACCGGACCTGGCAGGGCCCGGTGTCATCATGGTGCCGGAGAAGCATCCTGGCAGGGATGCGGCACCGGCGTCGCGCCGATCCCATCATTCCCCCAGGAACGCTTGGAATCGCAGGGAGAAGGTAGCAAGCCCGTGAGGTCTCGCAACTGAACAACTCGCTTGACCGAGGGCTGCGCCCCTCCGAATCGGGGCTCGCGAAACCCGACCTGCGCGACTCCTCAGGATTCAGCCGAGTCCTGTCACAGGCTTGTGACGGAGTCGCACGACGGCGGAAATTTTTCAGCTAAGCAGCGGAACCGGGCTGGCGAGGACCGACTCGGGGCGGCGAATCTGCAGGAACCTCAATGACTCAGCAGAGAATCGGCAAAGGTCGAAGCGACTCACCGAAGCGGGCCGTAGCAGGCCCGGTGAAACGAGGAGGGACCAGCCTTTGCAGGGATCGGCGTTTCACGCCGTAAGGTCTGCCAAGACAGGAATCAGTTCGAAATGGGTGACGGCAGCTGCCTTATCCTCGGAACTCCGAGTCAGGGGGTCAGGTCGGCGGGCTCGACTTGGGGGACGCGAAGAGGGTGTTATCCTGACGTGCCAAGTGCGGAGGTCAGGCCTTGGCCTGCCTCTGGGCAAGGCCGCCCGATCCTCGCACGACGACGCCTCGCGCGCAGCGACGCCCGCGCAGACACGACAAAAGGGCGCGTCCCGTTCAGGACGCGCCCCTTCGTGCCGCGAGGTCCGTTGAATCAGACGGTGGCTTGTGCCGAGGCGGCGACGCCCACGGCCTTCACGCGCGACGAGAGCCGCGAAATCTTGCGGGAGGCGGTGTTCTTCTTGAACACGCCCTTGGACACGCCGCGCATCAGCTCCGGCTGAGCCTGGCGCAGCGCTTCGCGCGCGGCGTCTTGATCGCCGGAGGCGATCGCCTCCTCGACCTTGCGGAGGTAGGTGCGGATGCGCGACTTGCGCATCTTGTTCACGATGGTGCGCGCCTGCGCCTGGCGGGCGCGCTTCTCGGACTGGGGCGTATTGGCCATGTGTTATGAGGTCCCGCGGCAGGGGTTGAATCTGAAGCCGCGTCCCTAGACGGGAAGCGGCCGGGTGTCAACCGCGCTACCTCTGACAGGCCGGGCAGTAATAGGTGGACCGCCCGCTTTGGACGATTCGCCGCACGGTGCCCCCGCAGCCATCGTTCAGGCAGGGCTGCCCTTCGCGGTCATAGGCGCGGAACCTGTGCTGGAAGTAGCCCAGCTCCCCATCCGTCTGCCGGTGGTCCCGCAGCGTGGAGCCGCCTGCCTCGATAGCCTCGGCCAGCACGTCCCGGATCGCGGGCACGAGCCGCTCCAGCCGCGCCTCCGAGATCCGTCCCGCCGCCCGCGCGGGGTGGATGCCCGCCCGCGCCAGCGCCTCGGAGACGTAGATGTTGCCCAGGCCTGCCACGACCGTCTGGTCGAGCAGCGCGGCCTTGACCGGCGCGACCTTGCCCCGAAAGGCCCGCGC
>CADCUU010000394.1 GCA_902805995.1 uncultured Rubellimicrobium sp. | reverse complement strand
CGGACGACTGCATCCCGCGCGTGTCCTGGGGCAGGTTCGTGGAGGCGGGCGGGCGTTGGTCCTGCGCGATGACGATCCAGGTGCATCACGCGCTGGTGGATGGGCGGCAGGTGGGGGCGTACTTCGCCGGGGTGCAGGGGGCGCTGGATGCGATCTGAGGACGGGCGGGTCGCGTAAGGGACGAAGAAGTCGCGCGGGGCCGGGGCCGTGACGGGTTGCCCCGAGGGCCCTTGTGCGGTAAGGGGCGGCGTCCCATATGGACAAACTTCCCCATAGACCGGCGGATACAACCGCCTGGCCCGAAACCACGCAGAAGGATACTCATTTGGCTCAGACGAGCATGGCGGAGTTCGAGGAACTCCTCAAGGAAAGCTTCGAGATCGACACCCCCCAGGAAGGGTCGGTGGTTCGCGGCAAGGTTCTGGCGATCGAAGCCGGACAGGCCATCATCGACGTCGGCTACAAGATGGAAGGCCGCGTCGATCTCAAGGAATTCGCCCTTCCCGGCGAGCAGCCCAACGTGAAGGTCGGCGACGACGTGGAGGTCTTCCTCCGCAACGTCGAGAACGCCCGTGGCGAGGCCGTGATCTCCCGCGAGATGGCCAAGCGCGAAGAGGCCTGGGACCGTCTGGAGAAGGCCTACGAGCGCGAAGAGCGCGTCGAGGGCGCGATCTTCGGCCGCGTCAAGGGCGGCTTCACCGTGGACCTGGGCGGCGCCGTGGCGTTCCTTCCGGGCTCGCAGGTCGACGTGCGCCCGGTGCGTGACGCCGGTCCGCTCATGGGCCTCAAGCAGCCGTTCCAGATCCTCAAGATGGACCGTCGCCGCGGCAACATCGTCGTGTCGCGCCGCGCCATCCTGGAAGAGTCGCGCGCCGAGCAGCGTGCCGAGGTCATCGGCAACCTGTTCGAGGGCCAGAACATCGACGGCGTGGTCAAGAACATCACCGAATACGGTGCGTTCGTGGACCTCGGCGGCGTGGACGGCCTGCTGCACGTGACCGACATGGCCTGGCGCCGCGTCAACCACCCCTCGGAGATCCTGTCGATCGGCGAGACCATCAAGGTCCAGGTCATCAAGATCAACAAGGAAACCCACCGCATCAGCCTGGGCATGAAGCAGCTCCAGGAAGATCCGTGGGATTCGGTCGAGCGGAAGTACCCCTACGGGTCGGTCCACCAGGGCCGCGTCACCAACATCACCGACTACGGCGCCTTCGTGGAGCTGGAGCCGGGGATCGAGGGTCTCGTGCACGTGTCCGAGATGTCCTGGACCAAGAAGAACGTCCATCCCGGCAAGATCGTCTCCACCTCCCAGGAGGTCGAGGTCATGGTGCTGGAGATCGACAGCTCCAAGCGTCGCGTGTCCCTGGGCCTCAAGCAGACCCAGCGCAACCCGTGGGAAGTCTTTGCCGAGCAGTTCCCGGAAGGGGCTGGCGTCGAGGGCGAGGTCAAGAACATCACCGAGTTCGGTCTGTTCGTGGGCCTGCCGGGCGATATCGACGGGATGGTTCACCTGTCCGACATCACCTGGGACGGCCGTGGCGAGGACGCGATCCAGTCGTTCCGCAAGGGCGACACCGTCAAGGCCAAGGTCATCGAGGTCGATGTCGAGAAGGAGCGCATCTCGCTCTCCATCAAGGCGCTCGAGAACGATCCCTATGCCGAGGCGATCGGCGGCGTGAAGCGCGGCGACATCATCACCGTCGCGGTCACCAAGATCGAGGATGGCGGCATCGAGGTGGAGTACGAGGGCATGAAGGCCTTCATCCGCCGGTCCGACCTGTCGCGCGACCGGGCCGAGCAGCGCCCCGAGCGTTTCGGCGCGGGCGACAAGGTGGACGTGCGCGTGGTGTCGGTGGACAGCAAGGCCCGCAAGCTGGGCCTGTCCATCAAGGCCCGCGAGATCGCCGAGGAGAAGGAAGCCGTGGAGCAGTACGGGTCCTCGGACTCGGGTGCCTCGCTGGGCGACATCCTGGGCGCGGCGCTGCGTGGCGGCGACCGCTGATCCAGGGCGACTTGGCTGAATGAGGAAGGGCCCTGCCGGTTGGCGGGGCCCTTTTTCGTTGTGGGGGATGTTCTTGGGGTGCCGGAGCCTGGGAGGGGGCGGCGGGTTGGCCGCGCGCCCAGGTTCCGGGTGGGAGTGTCAACCGCCGGTGGCGACGATGCCGAACTGGTCGGCGGTGGCTTGGTCGATCTCGCAAACAGCGGTGGGCGGAGCAGCCTGGTCGCTGGCGGTGAGTTCGGCGTTAGCCATCATGTCGTCGCTGGCGGTCGTGCCGGCTTCGGCGGTGGCGGTTTCCGTGGTGGCGGCCGGGTCGGTGGTGGCAGCCGGGTCGGTGCCGGTGGCGGCTGCCACGTCGGCGGCGGCTGTGTCGGTTGCGGTAGCGGCCGCGTCAGGGGCGGTGCCGGCGGTCGCCGCCATGTCCGTCCCGGTGGCGACCGTGTCGGTGCCCGTCGTTGTGGTGCCCGCCGCCTCGGTTCCGGCCTGGGCCACCTGGTTGCCGCCGGTCATCGTCTCCGGGGTCAGTCCTGGATCGGGGGTCGTTCCTGATTCGGCCTCGGCGACCTGGCCGTCGGCGGTCTCGGTGCTGCCGGCGCCTGCGCCGACCGCCGCTTCGGTAGTGGGCTCGGTGGTCGTCCCGGCTGTGGCCTCGGCGGCGGCGGCCGTCGTCTCGGTCGTGGTGCCAGCGTCGGCGTTGGGATCTGCGGCCACCATGTCGGCGCC
>CADCUU010000393.1 GCA_902805995.1 uncultured Rubellimicrobium sp. | reverse complement strand
GCAACCTGAACCTGCTGGTGGACAGCACGGGCTTGAAGATGCTGAGCGAGGGTGAGTGGCAAGTGCGCCGGCATGGGGGGGACTGTCAGGGATCTTGTGCGGGAGGTCATGATGAAGGTGAGAAAGGACCTGAACCATGGCCATCGAGAAAGACATCTTGGACCAGCTTCTGGCGGGGCGTGATCCGCAGGAGGTTTTCAGCCGCGACGGTCTTGTTGACGAGCTGAAGAGGGCGCTGTCGGAGCGCATTCTCAACACCGAACTCGACGAGCATCTGGAGGACGCACGGAAGGAGGGCTGGACGAACCGGCGCAACGGCAGCTCTCAGAAGACGATGCTGACGGGCACGTCGAAGGTGACGCTAGACATCCCTTGGGACCGGGCGGGCCTGTTCGAGCCTGCGCTGATCGCCAGGTATCAGCGGCGCTTTCCGGAGTTCGACGACAAGATCGTCTCGATGTACGCCCGCGGCATGACGGTGCGCGAGATCCGCGGGCACCTGGAGGAGCTCTACGGGATCGACGTCTCGCCCGACCTCATCTCGGCCGTCACCGACGCCGTGCTGGAGGAGGTGGCCGAGTGGCAGAACCGTCCGCTCGACGCCTGCTACCCGCTCGTCTTCTTCGATGCGCTGCGGGTGAAGATCCGCGACGAGGGCTTCGTGCGCAACAAGGCGGTCTACATCGCGCTCGGCATTCTGCCCGATGGCACCAAGGAGATCCTGGGCCTCTGGATCGAGCAGACCGAGGGCGCCAAGTTCTGGCTCCGCGTCATGAACGAGCTGAAGGCCCAGGGCATCGGTGACATCCTGATCGCCGTCACGGACGGCCTGAAGGGGTTCCCCGACGCGATCACCGCCGTCTTTCCGCAAACGGTGGTCCAGACCTGCATCGTGCATCTGATCCGCCACTCGCTCGAGGTCGTGTCCTGGAAGGACCGCAAGGCCGTCGTGCCGGCGCTGCGGGCGATCTACCAGGCCAAGGACGCCGCGGCCGGCGAGGCGGCACTCGATGCTTTCGAAGCGAGTCCATGGGGCCAGAAGTACCCCGCCATCACGCAAAGCTGGCGGCGCGTCTGGGACCGTGTGATCCCGTTTTACGCCTTTCCCGAGGGCGTGCGCCGGATCATCTACACCACGAACGCGATCGAGGCGCTGAACTCGAAGCTGCGCCGGGCGGTTCGCACCAGAGGCCACTTCCCAAGTGACGATGCCGCGGCGAAGCTGCTATACCTCGTCCTGAACCGCGCCAACGACGACTGGAAACGGCCGCCAGGGAATGGTTCGAGGCGAAAGCCCACTTCGCCATCATGCTCGGCGAACGCTTCGCCACCGTGCAGGAGAAAGCGCCTCCCGCACAGAATTCCTGACAGTCTCGTGACGGACCAGCCCAGGGGTCCCAAGGAGCCTCACTCAACGACCCTCAGCGTCGAACAGGAGGCGATGATCGTCGCGTTCCGACGACACACGCGGCTGCCGCTCGACGACTGCCTCTACGCGCTCCAGCCCTCGATCCCGGGGCTTATACCAACGGCCTTGGCCTGTGACTCTGGCTCTCTCGGTCGAGCGACGCGTTGGTTCTTCGTGCCGGAGCATGGAGGGAGGCGGCGATGCCGACAGGCCGAGCGTTGGAGATCACCCGCACCGAGTTGTCCGCGATGGAGCTCCGACGTGCGGCGGCGCGCGGCCGAGATGCCGACGCTGCCCGGCGGATGCTGGCACTTGCGTTGGTGCTGGAGGGCAAGAGCCGCAAGGAGGCGGCCGAGAGCTGCGGCATGGACCGGCAGACCCTTCGAGACTGGGTGATCCGCTATAACGAGGGCGGGCTGGCTGGGCTGTCGGACCGGGTGCCGCCCGGGCCGGCCTTTCGCCTCACGTCTGAGCAGATGGCCGAGTTGGCTAGCATGGTTGAGGCGGGTCCTGATCCGGCAGTGAACCAGGTTGTGCGCTGGCGGCGTGTGGACCTGCGGCGGGTGATTGCCGCGCGCTGGGGCGTGAAGTTCCACGAACGCAGCGTGGGCAAGCTCCTTCATCGGCTGGGCTTCGCGACGCTGTCGGTCCGCCCCAAGCATCCGCAGACTGACCCGGCCGCGCAGGCGGAGTGGGAAAAAAAGCTTCAGCCTCTTGGCGCAAGCCGCCCTGCCGGAGAGCGCCCGAGGCAAGTCGATCGAGATCTGGTTCCAAGATGAGGCCCGTGTGGGCCAGCAGGGCACGCTCACCCGGATCTGGGCACGCAAAGGCACGCGGCCCAGAGCGCCCCGAGACTGCCGCTACGCCTGGGCCTACCTCTTCGGCGCCGTCTGCCCCGAGCGCGGCGTGGGCGCCGGCTTGGTGATGCCCTACGCTGACACCCAGGCCATGAGCGCGCATCTGACCGAGATCAGCGCAGCCGTCACCGAAGGGGCCCATGCTCTGCTCGTGCTCGATGGCGCGGGCTGGCACGCCTCAGCCGCCTTGGTCGTGCCAGAAAACATCACGCTGTTGCCGCTGCCGCCCCACAGCCCTGAACTCAACCCGGTCGAGAACGTCTGGCAGTATCTCCGACAAAACTGGCTCAGCCTTCAGGTCTGGGAGGACTACCCCGCCATTGTCGAGGCCTGCTGCCAGGCTTGGAACCGCTTCCTCGTCCAGCCAAAGGTCGTGCAGTCCGTCACCACCCGAGCTTGGGCAAAGGTCAATGCCTAGGGCCGATGGTATCAGTTTGCGAAAAATCGGCACGAGGCGCTACCTTA
>CADCUU010000392.1 GCA_902805995.1 uncultured Rubellimicrobium sp. | reverse complement strand
GCGTCCGTGCGCTGCATGCGTCGGAGCCGTCGGGCCGGAACGCCACGCCGTTCCTTTACGAAGTCTCGGGCGACCACTTCCTCGCGCAGCCCGAGCTCGCCCACGAGGTCTTCGGGCCGCTGGGCCTCGTCGTCCGCGTCACGGACGAGGAGCAGATGGTAGAGGTGGTCGAGGCTATGGAGGGCCAGCTCACCGTAACGGTCCAGCTCGACGCGGGCGACATTGACCTCGTACGGCGCCTGTCTCCGATCCTGGAGCGGAAGGCGGGGCGCGTCCTGGCCAACGGCTTCCCGACCGGCGTCGAAGTGGCCGATGCCATGGTCCACGGCGGCCCCTATCCGGCGTCCACCAACTTCGGCGCGACTTCGGTGGGGACGCTGTCGATCCGCCGGTGGCTGCGCCCCGTGAGCTACCAGAACTGGCCCGAGGAGCTGCTGCCCGCGGATCTTCAGGGCATGTGATCCGGCGCGCGGGTCAGTTCACGCCGACCCGCGCCGCTTCCTTCGAGCGGAGGAAAACCCGCTCGAAGGTGGCTACGGCGATCATGGCGGCCACGGTCCAGGCCGTGAGCCCGATCATCGAGAACGAGCCGAACCACGGCAGCGGCACCGCGAGGAGCGCGAGGCCGATGAGGTGCGACAAGGGCCAGCGCCGGTTCGTGGCGTTCTTGAACAGGAAGTTGCCCAGCAGGAACAGCGCGGGCCCGCCCAGGATCACCAGCGCCGAGGCGAAGTCGGGCCGGTCCTCGGGATGGGCGAGGAGTAGCTTGTCGCCGACCGCCACGACGACGACCCCGGCCACGATGGGCAGGTGGACATAGGTGTAGGCGAACCGCGCGAGCCGGCCCGGCTCCTCGGATCGCTCGAAGGCTTTGGAGCCGCGTCGGGCGCCCGTATCGAAGTAGATCCACCACATCACCAGCGACCCGAAGATGGCCATGGCGAAGGCCGACAGGTTCACGGCCGACATCTGCAACGGCTCCATCCGCGATCCGGTAACGAGGATCGACTCCCCCAGGGACAGGATGATGAACAGGGCGCACCGTTCAGTCAGGTGCTCGCCCTCGACGTCCCAGGCCTCGGAGTCGGACTGTCCGAGGCCCGGGACCCGGTAGCCCAGCCAAGGCACGCCGAGTTCAATCAGCAGGGCCGCGGACCAGAGGAGGATCTGGATGTCGCCGCTGAGAAGCGCCCCCCCGATCCAGAAGGCCCCGGACACGGCGAACCACACCGTGTTCCGCAGGAATGTCGCACGCTGTTCAAGCCGGTCCGCTTGTCCCAGCGCCCAGACCATAAACAGGGAGCGACCCACCTGCATTGCGACATAGGCCACCGCAAAGATCAGCGCGCGGTCTCCGAACGCCTGGGGAATGGAGACCGTCAGCATGATCCCCGCCCCCATGAGGACGAAGATCAGCGCGCGCACGAGCCGCCGGTCCGGGTCGAGGCGGTTGGTGGCCCAGGTCGTGTTGATCCACAACCACCAGACGGCCATGAAAAGCACGGCAACCCGAACGACTCCTTCAGTGGTCAGGTTCTCGGCCAGATAGGCAGCGAGTTGCGTCACCCCGAAGACAAAGACGAGATCGTAGAAAAGCTCGACGAAGCTGACACGCGCGGAGTCCTCGTCCTCGCTGTCGCGCAGGTAACCTCGCACGGGGTGGTCGTCGGCCATTCTGTTCTCCGGTGTGGGTCCCGAGGCACGTAGCGGTGTTCGGCACGTCGTGAAGGTCGTCCCGAGGTGCGAAACGTTATCGTTCGCGCCGGGAACCACTGCGTCAGGGCCTTTGTCCCGGGGAACGCCCAGTCTGGCCAGCGCAGTGTTGCGGTGCAACGATCTCAGAGGAGGGCTTCTGCCACTCTGGACAAGGCGATGGGCGAAGAGGGGCGCCAGTCAAGCTCCGACCAGCCAGCGAAGAGACGGCCTCACGTGTGAGTCAAAGTTCAAGCAACACCAGTCAAGCGGCTTGCAAGTTATAAGAGATTGACGCTTCTTTCGGGGGGCGCCTGCGATCTGCGGTCCCGGGTGAAAGGGCCTGAGTCCAGGCCGCAAAACGCCTGACCACGCCAGCTCGGATCGCAAACGCCCAGCACCGCTGACGCAGCCTCAGGTGGAGCGGCCCAGCTTCACCGAGCCGAGGAACAGGTGCAGCATCAGTGGGTCGAACGGCTTGTGGAGGACCTCCACGCCGATCCGACGCGCCTCCTGCTGGACCTCCGGAGTTCTGCCGGCGGTGACGATGCGGATGGGCAGGCGGCCCGTGCGCCGCCGGACAGCCTGGATCGCCTGCACTCCCGTCGCGCCGTCATCGAGCTGGTAATCGGCCAGCAGCGCGTCTGGCCGAGGTGCAGATGGCTGTTGAAGCAGGTTTAGGGCCGTCGGCGTATCCCCCGCCTCGATCACAGTGACGCCCCAGCTTGCTAGGAGCAGGGAGAGGGCGCGCCGCATGTCGGCGTCGTTTTCGATCACCAGCACGCAGAGCCCGTCGTGCCGCCAGCCCTGGGCCACCGTTCGGCGCGGCTCGGGCGTGGACAAGGGCACACGTTCGGCGAGGGGGACTGTCAGGCCGAAGACGCTCCCCCGCCCGGGCTGGGAGGCGAGGTGAAGCGGATGGCTCAGCAGCGCGCAGGCACGGTCCACTATGGCGAGCCCCAGCCCAAGGCCTTCGCCTGGCCCTGTGCCCCGTCCCAGGCGGCGGAATTCCTTGAAGATGTTCTCGTGCTCGCTGGCG
>CADCUU010000391.1 GCA_902805995.1 uncultured Rubellimicrobium sp. | reverse complement strand
CGTGCTCAAGGCGCATGACATCGTGTCTCTGGTCAACGTGCCGGTCCTGATCGATGGCGCAGCCTGGGGCGTGCTGGAGGTCGACAGCTCAGCGCGCCGCGACTTCTCACAGGACACGGTCGAGTTCCTGCAGGCGGCAGCCACCATCATCGGCGCGGCCGTCCAGCGTGATCAGGCCTATCGAAGCGAAGCTGCGACCGTGGTGGAGGCCAACACTGAGGCGCAGCGTCGGGACGTGCTCTTGAGAGAGCTTCAGCACCGAATCAAGAACAACTTCCAGATCATACTCGCGTCCATTTCCCTACAGAAACGGCGATCCAAGGAGGACGAGGTCCAGCAGGTGTTGGATCATGTGGCCAACCGGATCACCGCCATCTCGTTGGCTCACGATCAGCTTGCGCCGCGTGACAACATCCATGCGGTGGATGTGGCCACCTACCTGCGTGCGCTCTGCGCCTCCATCGAGCAGCAGATCGACAACGTCGTCGTTGAGCTGCACGCGGACGAGATCGACCTTTCCATTGATCGCGCCGTGCCGCTCGGGCTCATAATCAACGAGGCTGCCACCAACAGCGCCAAGCACGCCTTTGGGGACGAGGGCGGCCGGATCGGCGTGAGGCTGCAAACGGGCATAGGCTACGGCGAGGCTCGGCTCACCGTGTCCGACAACGGATCCGGGATCGAGAACCCTCGCCCGGACGGATCCGGTCTGGGGCTCATCACCTCGCTTGCAAGGCAGATTGGCGGCGAGGTGGAGCAGGAGAGCTCCGAGCGTGGTACGTCCATCTCGGTCACGTTCCCCGTCATCACCTGACCGGTCGCGCACCTAAAGACGAGATTGATCTTGATCCCTCTCGATCATCTCCGCGATCTGCGCTTGAACCTGCCCGAAGTAGCGAAACAGCGCCTCAGCTTCGGTGAGCATGTCCTCGTCGCTGTCGCGAGAGATCAGCATGGCGATAAGCGCGTTGGCGTCCTCCTTGAGGGCACCGCAGGTCGCCTCGAGGAGCCGAAGGTCAGCATCGGTTCGGCCCATGTCCACCACCAAGCGCTCCAGCGCCGTCTCCACCACAGGCTGAGCCGTGGGGATAGCCTTCAGCATGATCTGGAAGGGGCAGCGTCCATCCTTGAAGTCAGGCCGCGCTTGTCTGGTTCAGCAGCGTCGAGATCGCCGTGAGGACCTGCGCTGTGACGAACGGCTTCGTGATCATGACACTGTTGGGCAAACCTCTGGAGTGCCACTCGTGGGCGCTGTCGCCGCTCACGTAAATAACGGGGATGCCGGGCGCGAGCTCACGGGCGCGCCGCGCGACATCCCAGCCCGTCGGCCCTGACCCAAGGCGGATGTCCGTGACGACGCCGCTGAAGCGGCCGGTGTCGGCCTCAATCTCGGTCAGAGCTTGCCGTCCATTGCTGGCGACGATCAGGGCGAAGCCTGCCCCGATCAGCTCCTCTTCCAGGTTCAGCCGGATGAGCGCTTCGTCCTCAACAAGGAGGAGCAGAACTTGGTCGTCCAATAGAGATCTCCCGAGAGGCGTGGCGGGAATGCGCAGGACCAGGGCCCTCTGTCTCCCAGCCGCCGACTGCCAAGGACTGGGCCGACGATGGGCCGCTGTAGCATGGGCCATGTCGAAAGCGAGTCCGGAAGCGTCGCAGCCCCGGTCGCACCCGGGCCCGTGTTTCCGGCTTTCGGGAATCGCACCACATGGCCAGCGATGCCGACTCCGTGTCGGGCGGAGGCTTCGCGGATCTTGCGGGGCTGCCGATCTCGCGATGATCAAGCGAAGGTGGTCGGCCGGGCTCACCAAACTCACAAACCTCCCGAGGTGATCCGAAGGGCGAGGGATGGCCTGATCGAGAAGAGTGTCGCCCTTACTGGCGCCTTCTACATGCTGAGTGAAAGGCATGGAGGCGCTGTTTACGTTCAAGGAATACCTTGTGGTGCGAAAAACTGGGGCCGATGAGGCCGGTGACTTTGTGCGGCTGGCAAGACGTGACCCGGGGTTTCCCGATGCGGCAACTCTGGACGAGGTGCTGGCCTATCTCGAACGCGGCGGAAACCTTGAAGCACTTGCCGGCGCACGGGTGACCTGGCGCAAGTATGTGATCGCTGAGAGAGACGCCCAGAGAATGAAAGTGCATAAGGCCCAAAACGCCTAGATGACCTGCTCTCGGGCCCTGGGATGCTGTCCGTGCCTTGGTCCCGCCGGCCATCGCCTGAAATGGCACAGGCCCCCGTCTCCGAGAGCCTGTTTCCGAGGTGCTGCGAAGGGTCGCTAGGCGAGGCTAGGACAGCGCTGGAGCCTCACGCGGCCATGCGGGAGCGATGGGAGAGGATAGCCTGCCTGGTCTCCTCCGATGCCGCCTCGAAATGCACGGCGCCGCTCTGTCCCCGCTCGACGCCCTGGAGCAGCAGGCGCATCTCTGTCTTGTCCAAATGGCTGAACGCCTTGGCCCACCGCTCCTCCTGCAGCCAGTTGACGCGATCTGCCCGCGCGGCATCGCGCGTGTAGCCCTCGGGCTTGCCCCCTAAGATCCAGCGCATCGCGGGCCGGCCCAAGCTTTTCATCCAGTCCACCAGCTCCTCCGTGAGGAGCGGGCCGCCGTCCACGTCCTCAGGGTCGTAAGTGAGGGCGGGCGGCTCGACGCCGAACCATGCGGCGGCGGCGCTGACGCGTTGCGCGTAGGGGGGCCGGAGCCGTCGGCAGGGTACCCACCACGTCGAACACGGGGA
>CADCUU010000390.1 GCA_902805995.1 uncultured Rubellimicrobium sp. | reverse complement strand
CCCTTGAACTCCCCATAGAGCTGGGCTGCGAGCGTCTTGTTGGGGGCGAGGATGATCGCCGGGCGCTGCGTTTCCTCGATGATCTTGGCCATGGTGAAGGTCTTGCCGGTGCCGGTCGCGCCGAGGAGGACCTGGTTCTGCTCCCCGTCGACGATGCCCTTGCTGAGCTCGGCGATGGCCGTGGGCTGGTCGCCCGCGGGGTCGAAGTCGGTCTTGAGCTTGAACCGCTTGCCGCCTTCCAGCTTCTCGCGCTGCGCGCGCGGAGGCTTCGACGGGGCGAAGAGAACCGGCATCTGCTCGGGCGAGTTGTTGTGCATGGGAGTGTCCGCGGCTGGGGAGGCCCTATATTTGGTCCTCTTTCGTTCTCGAAACAAGCCTGCCGCTTGCACGGACGCGCCCCATCCGGCACAAGCGCCCCGACCGGATAACCCGACCGGACAAGGAGCTAGACGCCCATGCGTGGACGCATCACGAAGATGCCCCGGAACAACACCCAGATCGGGGACCTCTACACCTCGGACTGGGTGCTCGACTTCGAACCCGCGAGCGAGCGGCACATCGACCCGCTGATGGGCTGGACCTCGTCCTCGGACACGCAGAGCCAGGTGCGGATCACCTTCGCCTCCAAGGAGGAGGCGGTGGCCTATGCCCTGAAGCACGGGATCGAGGTGATCGTGCAGCCCGAATCGGCGCGCAAGCCGAACATCCGTCCGGGCGGCTACGGCGAGAACTTCTCCACCTCGCGCCGCGCGCCCTGGACGCACTAAGACGGGCCACCTTTGTCCCGGGTCCGCCGCATCCTGACCTTGGCCGCCGGGCTAACCGTCGCCACCGTTGTCGTGGGCGAGATCGTGGCGCGGTTCGGCCTTGGCTTGGGGACGCCGCCGCTCAGCATGGTGCATCCGACGATCGAATACCTGTTTCGGCCGGATCAGGATGTCTCGCGGTTCGGCAACCGGCAGGCCTACAATGCGCAAGGGATGCGTAGCGGCCCGATCCCAGAGGAGGGGCGGGTGGCGCTGGTGATCGGCGACAGCGTGGTGAACGGCGGGACCCTGATCGACCAGGATGACCTCGCGACCGAGATCGTAGCGCGCCAGAGCCGTGAGGTGGGGGCGCCGGTCTATGTGGGCAATGTATCGGCCGGGTCTTGGGGGCCCTCGAACCAGCTCGCTTGGCTGGAGGAGTTCGGGACATTCAGGGCGGAGGATGTGGTTCTGGTGCTGTCATCCCATGACGCGGGAGATGTTCCGACCTTTCTCCCTCTCGATCCCGCGACCTCCCTCTCGATCCCGCGACGCACCCGATGGTGAACCCGCCTTTGGCTTTATGGGAGGCGGTGACACGCTACCTTCCCCGATACCTGCCCTTCGTCGCACCGTCAGGGACTCCTGAAGGTGTCGCCCCGCAGGTTTCGCCGGACGCAGCCCTTGAGGCGCTCAATCACCTCATTGAAGCGCTCCGCGAGGCGGGGGCGGAGGTGTGCGCCATCCATCATTTCGAGAAACAGGAGGTCGCGGAGGGGATGACGCCGCAAGGCATGCTCCTCCGGGAGGCGCTGGCACGCCAGAGAGTTCCCGTCGTGGAGGATGCCGACGATCTTCGCGCCTCACGGCAGGCAGGCCGGGAGCCGTTCAGGGAGGGGATTCACCTGACGGCGGAAGGTCAGGCGATTCTGGCCAGCCTGATCGAGGAATGCCTGCGCCGGCCCGGGGCCGGCTGAGCCAGCCCCGGAGCACGGGTTCAGCCGTCGATCGCCTCCTCCTGCTGGGCGGCGTCGGTTTCGACGGGTTCTTCCGTGGGCTGCTCCTCGCCCGAGTCCACGGTTTCGTCGGTCATGGTGCCGGGGGCGGGCTCGATTACCGCGCAGGCGATCCGGTCGCCCGAGTTGCCGCCCGGCTGCGTCGTGTAGTCGTCCGGGTTCGCGTGGATGATGAGGGCGGAGCCGTCCTCGTCGAAGACCATGTCCATGGTGAGGCCGATGGCGAAGGCCTCCATGCCGATCTGCTCGTCCGGGCCGACATAGACGTTGGGGAGGTCCCCGGGATGGGGGCCGGTGTCGGTCATGACGCCATGCTCGTCGCCGCCGCCGATATGCTCGCCCGCGGATTCGAAGCTGGGGCCCTCGCACACGCCCACTTGATGGAGGTGCGCGGCGTAGACGCCCTCACGGATGCCTTCGGCATTGATGAGCACGAGCGCGTGCCCCGACGCCGTGGCCGAGACCGACACATTGCCAAGCTGCGTGCCGTCCCCCGCCGCGAGGGCGCCCGTGCCGCCCTGGCTGTCCTCGTTGAAGGGCATGGCGTCCTCGGGCTGGTCGGCGGCGGCCTCCTGCTCGGTCTGGCCTTCGGTGGTCTGCTGGCTCGTCTGGTTGGTCGGGCGGGTTTCCTGGCTCTCGGTCTCGGGCTGCTCCTCGGCGGGGCGGGTGGCCTCTTCCTGGGCAAAGGCGGGCACGGCGAGGCCGGCAAGGGCAAGGGCGAGAATGGGCAAGCGGGTCATGGATGGCCTCCTGGGCGTTGGCCCCTCCCAAACCCCGCCACGGCCCGATGCGTTCCCCGCGCTTTCCCTCTCATGATATCCGCGCTAGGACAGGCGCAAGTGGTCCCATAGCTCAACTGGATAGAGCAGCTGACTTCTAATCAGCAGGTTCGGGGTTCGAGTCCTCGTGGGATCGCCAGCCGCATCGGACTGATACGTCGTAGTCGACCATACGAGGTTCTGTCCGACGTAC
>CADCUU010000389.1 GCA_902805995.1 uncultured Rubellimicrobium sp. | reverse complement strand
CTCGGTCAGGACCAGGATCCGGTCGGCGTGGCGGATAGTGGACAGCCGGTGCGCGATGACCAGCGTCGTGCGCCCCCGCGCGAGGCCAAGGAGCGCCGCCTGCACCGCCCGCTCGCTCGCGGTGTCGAGCGCGCTTGTGGCTTCGTCGAAGATGAGGATCGGGGGGTCCTTCAGGAAGGCCCGCGCGATGGTGAGCCTCTGCCGTTGCCCGCCTGACAGGCGCACGCCCCGCTGCCCGACCTCGGTGTCGTAGCCCTTGGGCAGGGCCAGGATGAAGTCGTGAGCATTGGCGGCTCGGGTGGCGGCCTCCACCTCGGCGTCGGTGGCGCTCGGCCGCCCGTAGCGGATGTTCTCGGCAACCGTGCCCGCGAAGAGGTAGACGTCCTGCTGCACCACGCCGACGGCGCGGCGGAGCGATGCCAGGGTCACGTCCCGGACATCCGATCCGTCGATCAGCACGCGCCCGTCCGTGACGTCGTAGAAGCGCGGCACCAGGGCGCAGAGCGTGCTCTTGCCCGCCCCCGAGGGGCCGACCAGGGCCACGAACTCGCCGGGCCGGATGGCGAAGGACAGGTCGTGCAGGACATGCGGCCCGTCCTCGTCATAGCGGAAGCCTACCCGCTCGAAGGCGATAGCGCCCGAGGGGCGTGCGAGGTTCAGCGCGCCGGGCCGCTCGCGGATCTCGGGCTCGACCTCCAGGACTTCCGCCATCCGGGTGAACCCGGTGAAGCCCGCCTGCCAGAGCCGCACGAGGTTGGCCACGCGCTGCACGGGGTCGAGGAGGAGGGCGACGCAGAGCAGGAACGTCAGGAGGTCGGGCACGTCGATCCGGCCTTGCGCCACGCGAAGCGCGCCAACCGTGAGGATCAAGACGGTGAGAACCTGCGGAAAGGCGTCGAGGCCGCCCGAGAAGTAGGCCTCGCCCCGGTAAACCGCCCGTCGGGTGTCCAGGAAGCGTGTGTTCTCGACCTCGAAGCGCTGGGCCTCGAGTGCCTCATTGGCGAAGGACTGAGCCACGCGGATACCGCCGAGAGAGTCCTCCACCCGCTCGTTGACGAAGGCGATGCGCTCATTGCTGAGCCGGAGCGCGCGGTTCATCTGGTTCCCAAAGTGAAGTGCATAGGTGAGGGCGAAGGGTACGACGGCCAAGATCAACAACGTCAGCGCGCCGTCCAGCCAGGCCAGCACCGCAATCACACCGGCGAACTTCAGGACCGCGATGGCCAGGTCCTCGGGGCCGTGATGATAAAGTTCGCTGACATCAAAGGAGTCGTTGGTGATGCGGCTCATCAGCTGGCCCACGCGGGCCCGGTCGTAAAAGCCGAAGGAGAGCCGTTGGCAGTGCTCGAAGAGGTCGCGGCGGAGTGCGGCCTCCATCCGTGCGCCCATGAGGTGCCCATGGAAGTCCACCACGAACGAGGCCAGCGCCTGAACCGCCAGGAGGCCCAGCATCACCGCGCCCATGAGGAGGATCGGCCCCAGCACCTCGACCGGGTCGCCGGCGACGGCCAGCCGCTTGGTGACGAGGTTGGCGCAAAGGGGCAGGGCGAGCGCAGTCGCCGAGACCAGCACGGCGCTGCCGAGGTCCGCGAGCAGCACGGGGAGGTGCGGACGGTAGTAGGACAGGAGCCGCCGCAGGCGCCCCCGGGTCAGCGCGGGCTGTGCGATGTCGCGAGGAACCTCGGGCGCAGAAGCCGAGAGGTTCTGCTTGGCGGTGGAGGAACTAGGGTCTCGATGAGCCTGGGGCTCCGGGTCGGATGTGAGCATGACGGGTCATGTCCTGATGATCGAGGATCGGGTCGGTCAGGTTGGACATGACGGCAGTCATCGGGCTCTCCTTCGGGATACGCCGGCTGGGCACCGCGGCCTGGGGCTGCGGCGCTGGCTGATGTGGGCCTCTGCTCGGACCCGTCAAGGCGCGGGGAACCGCTCCCCGCCGCTCCCGGCACATGGCCGCGTCACCAGTAGACCTCGCAGGGGCGGACCTCGACGGCGCCGCCCAGCCGGGCCGCGGGCACCCGGGCGGCGAGTGCCACCGCGTCTTCCAGGCTCTCGGCCTCGAAGATCAGGTAGCCTCCCACCGCCCCGGCCGGGCCGGCGTAGGGGGCTTCGGCCGTCCGTGTCTCGCCGTCTTTGACGCGCACCGTCACGGCCTTGGCGACAGCGCCCAGCGGTACCCCGGGCGTGACACCAGGGCTGGCGTTGATCGCAGCATAGCCGCCGGCAATCTCCTGGTATTCCTCCGGGGAGTAAGCGCTCGTGTCGAACGGGTGGGGCTGGTAGATCATCAGAGCGAACTTCATCGGAGTTGGTCCTTGCTGTCATGGGTGCGGCGCGACCGTGGAGAGGACTCCCGAGCGCCGTATCTTCTTGACGATCGGCGACCGGAGAGCGTGACACGTGTGCGGCATCGGAACTCTTCTCTGACCCGGTGTCACAATCCGAAGCCGCCGGTCGTCAAGGAGAGTAGGGCGGTCCAGGAGGGTGGGATGCCGATTTTCGAGGTTGCAGCAGAGCGCTTTGCGGCTGATCGGCCGCGCCTCGTGGCGCTGGCGGCTCAGGTCTTAAGCTCGGCTGCCGAAGCCGAGGACGTGGTGCAGGACGCGTGGCTGCGCCTGACGCGGGCCGGGCCGGAGGGCATCGACAACCTGGGCGCCTGGCTCTCGACGGTGGTGGTCCGTGCCGCCATTGACCGACTCCGGCAGCGTCGGCGCCGCGCCGAGGAACCTCTCGAGGATGCGACCGGGCAGCCCCTGGAAGTGCCCGACCCGGCACCCAGCCCCGAGACGGCAGCGATCCTGGCGGACGCCGTGGGCTTGGCGTTTGTGGTTGTACTCGACCGCCTCGGCCCGGCCGAGCGACTGGCCTTCGTGCTCCATGACCTCTTCGGCCTTTCCTTCGAGGAGGTGGGTGCCGTCCTCGGCCGCTCAACCGTGGCCGTGCGTCAGCTCGCGAGCCGGGCGCGGCGGCGCGTGCGGGGCGCTCCGGACCGAGGAGCGACCGACATCACGGCCCGGGCGGCGGTAGTCGCAGCATTTGCCGAGGCCGCGCGCGGAGGTCGCCTCGACCAGCTCCTGCGTCTTCTCGATCCCGATGTCACCCTGACCATCGACGCGAGCCTCCTGCCGCCGGGTGCCCCGAGCCAGGTGAGAGGGTCCACAACCGTGGCGACCCGCGCGAGTGCGGCGGCCGGTGCGGCCCTGCTCATGCTCGTGGACGGTGCCCCAGCCCTTGTCGCCGCGCCACGCGGCCAGGTCGAGCGTGTCCTGACCTTCGTGGTCGCCGCAGGCGTCATCCTCGCCATCGAGGTAATCGCTGAGCCCGAGCGCCTGTGGCGGCTCGACCTCTGTCTTCTCCCAGACCGGGACGAGGAGGGGCAGGGGAGGTCGCCGGACGGGAACCGCCCGTGACCAAAGCCATTCCTGCGACGCCCGGCCGAACTCTTCCGCAATCGACGCGTCGGGCGTAACCTCTGGATCGCCCGAACCTCAGCCTTCCTTGTTCGCTGCCGGAGCTTCCGATGATCACCGAGGTTGATGACTACTTCACCAAAGGTTGCGGCCGCTGCGACCGCTTCGCCACCCCGGATTGCTCGACGCGGCCCTGGGCGCCGGGACTGGCTGACCTCCGCCGCCTCTGCCGGGACGCGGGACTCACCGAGACCGTGAAGTGGGCACATCCCTGCTACATGCATGCGGAACGTAACATCGCGATCATCGGCGCGTTCCGGGGCGACTTCCGCCTGAGCTTCCTCAACGCAGCCCTGTTGAAAGACCCCGCGGGCATCCTGGAGCGGCAGGGCCCCAACACCCGACATCGTGACATGATCCGCTTCAGCGGCAACGAGCAGGTGGCGGAGAGAAAGCCAGTGATCCTGTCCTACCTGCGCGAAGCGATGGGTTATGCGGAGCAGGGCCTCAAGCCAGCCAAGGAGGAGTACTCGCTCGACCTGCCAGACGAGCTGGTCGCGGCGCTGGATGCCGACCCCGAGCTGGCCGAGGCCTTCCATGCGCTGACGCCGGGTCGCCAGAAGAGCTACGTGATCGCCCTCAGTTCGGCTAAGACGTTCGCCACCCGAGTGGCCCGGATCGCCAGGTTCCGCACCAGGATCATGACTGGCAAAGGCGCAATAGAGCGGTGAGTTGATGTATTGAGCCACTGCATGACAAACGATCTAAAGGTTGGTTCGTGGCCTCCAACAGTCCGTCGCCCGTTTGCCCCGGCGAAGGGACCACGCTCGTGAACCCAAAGGCGTCGTCCTTGCTCAGTTTGGCCAGTGTCAGTGTTGAAGGATCCTGAACATCATGGGCCGCGACCACCTCGTTCTGGTCACGGGCTGCTCCGGCGGCTGCAAGTTGACGCTCCTTGCAGAGCTTGCCACTCGGGAACATCGGGTGGTGGAGGAGCCCGGCCGCCGTATCGTTGCGCAGGAGCTTGCGAGCGGCGGAGCCGCACTGCCTTGGGCCGATATGGTCGCGTTTGCGCGCCGGGCGTTTGAGATGGCGCGGCAGGACTATGCGGCGGCAAAGGATCTCGGGGGGTGGACCTTCTTCGACCGGGGTCTCGTGGACGCGGCTGTGGGTCTGGAGCACCTGACAGGACGACCCGCAGTCGAAAGCCTTGCGGCTGACTGGTACCACCAGCGCGTGTTTATGGCTCCGCCTTGGCCGGGGATCTACCGGACCGACAAGGAGCGGCGGCATGGGATGGACCAGGCGGTGGCCGAGTACGAGCGACTCCTCGTCGCCTGTCCGGCCCTGTGCTACGAAGTCATTCTCCTGCCCAAAGTCAGCGTGGCGGAGCGAGCCGACTTCGTCCTGGCCAGCCTTACTGCCGCGGTAAGATGACCTGCACGGCGCCACCCGAAGCGCCCATTTAGCGAGAGCGCAACAGGAGCTGGGTCGTCCGCCACAGTCTAAATTTTGTCCCCGCAACCAGATTCGAACCTCCGACACAAAGCTTATGCTTGGAGCAACTGTGACCGCCGATATCATGCGCTCAGATGTGCGAACCCCGCGTGACCCGGCAGTCAGTCACGACCGAGACCGGCCTGCCACCGGCTCGGCGCGTCATGTTTCGTCCTCGCCAGCCAAGAGGAGGGTTCGCCGGGCCCGATCGGCTACAGGCTTGTCGATCATCCTGCCTTGAAACCGGGCGGCTCCGCTCTCGCCGAGAGTCGCGAGAAGGGCCCGGGCCTCGGCCACTTCGTCAGGGCTCGGGCTAAAGCCTCGGTTCAGTAGGGGGACGATGGACGGGTGAACGCAGGCGGCCCCGTCGAAACCGAAGCTGCGCGCCTCGACGGCTGCCTGAAGAATGGCCGCCTGGTCCGAGATCTCGGCAACGCTGCGAAACATCCCGAGGGACAGGCGACCCGCAGCCTTAGCAGCGTAATGGACGAGTTGCTTCGGCAGGCGCAGCACCTCCGGCAGGGGGCGCGCGCCGATGGCGGTGGCGAAGTCCTCGGCCCCAAGGCCCATGGCGAGGACGGAAGGGTGCGCCGCAATGCTCGCAGCCTGGACCAGGGCGCCGGGGTCCTCGATGAGGGGGATCACCTTCGTTGCGCGCCCGGCTGCACGCAGGACCGCCTCGACTTCGTCGGGCGAGCCAACCTTGGGGAGCACGATCCCGTCCGCGCCGCCGGCAATCGCCGCGGCCACGTCGGCGTCCCGGCTCTCGGCGGTTGCGTTAACGCGGACGAAGACAGGGGCTTTCGCCCGGCCGGCAGCCGCCAATGCCGACGGGAGTCCTTCCCGCGCGGCGAGCTTTGCGATAACCGGAACGCCGTCCTCTAGGTCCAGGATAATTGCGTCGGCCCCCCGCTCATGCGCTTTGGCCAGGAAGCGAGGCTCGTGCGCGGGGACGTAGAGAAGAGACCGGAGCCTCATGACAGCGCGGCCAACAGGACGTCGATCTCTGCGTCCGAGAGCCCGGCTTCGGCCAGCACTTCGCGGCCGTGCTCGCCGAGGCGGGGAGCAGGGCGGCGAAGATGACCGGGCGTGGCGCTGAGGCGCGGGGCGACGTTGTGTGTGGGCAGGGGCCCAAGCTCTGGGTCGTCCAGCGTGACGATCACCTCGCGCTCGCGGAAATGGGGATCCTCCGCAACGTCGGCAATAGAATAGATCGGCCCGACAGTCGCGCCCGCGGCCCGCATGGCCGCAAGGGCCTCGTCGCGGTCGCGCTGGCCGAACCAGGCGCTCACTGCCTCGTCCACTTGCTCGCGGTGCGCCAAGCGGGCGGTGTTGGTGGCGAAGCGCGGGTCGTTGTTCATGTCGGGCCGCCCGATGACCTCGAAAATGCGTCGCGCAGCTCCGGGGGTGGAGCCGGAGAGTGAGACGTAGCGTCCGTCTGCGCATCGGTAGACGTTGCGCGGGCTCGCAGTATTCGAGGCGCTCCCCATCCGTTCCTTGACATGACCAGTCAGCGCGTGGATGGCCGCCTCCGGGCCTAGGCTCGCGAAGATGGGCTCGAGGAGTGACAGATCGATAACCTGACCCCGCGCGAGGCCCCGCTCTCGCGCTCGCAAAGCCACCAACACCGCCATCGCACCCTGGAGTCCCGCCATCATGTCAGCAAGCGCGATAGGCGGCAGGACGGGCTCGCGATCGGGAAAGCCCGACCGGTGCGCATATCCCGACATCCCTTCGACGAGCGTGCCGAAGCCTGGCAGCCCGGAATAGGGTCCGGTCTGTCCAAAGCCCGAGATGCGCACCACAATTAGGTCCGGGTTGCGGGCAAGGAGCGCGTCGGGCGCGAACCCCATCTCTTCGAGCGTGCCAGGACGGTAGCTTTCCACGAGCACGTCGGCCTGCGTGACGAGCGCCCAGAGCGCGGCGCGATCGGGGTCACGCCGCAGGTTGAGCGCCACCGAGCGCTTGTTGCGGCCGTAGACGGTCCAGAAGAGCGACAGGCCGTCCTCCTGCCAGGCCCGCAATGGGTCGCCTTCGGGCGGCTCGACCTTGATGACGTCGGCGCCGAAGTCGCCGAGCTGGAGAGAAAGCATGTTGCCGGCAACGAGCCGGGACAGGTCGAGCACGCGCAGCCCGTGAAGCGGCCCCTGGGCTGCGGGATCCCACTCTTTGCGGACATAGGTCATCGAACGCGCAGACTCGTCGCTGCGTCGAACAGACGGACCTGCGCCGCATCGAACCCCACCCTGAGCTGATCCCCGGGCGAGAGCGGCGTGTACTCATGCAAGAGCATCGTGAGGGCGGTGGCTCCGCAGCGCAGTTCCACCTCCTGGGAGTCGCCGGTGGGCTCCACGAGTTCGACCACGGCCTCTATTCCGTCGGGTTGAGGGCGGATATGCTGCGGCCGCAGGCCATAGGTCAGGCGTCGGCCTTCGATTGTGGCCCCTATCGGGGGCAGCGGCAGGACCAGTCCCTGGTCCGACCGGAAGCGACCGCCTTCCGCCTGCCCTTGGAGCAGGTTCATCTCGGGCGATCCCACGAAGCCCGCGACAAACGCATTGTCCGGGTCCTCGTAGAGCCGGAGTGGCGGGCCCGCCTGCTCGACCTGGCCCGCGTTCATCACGACGATGGTGTCGGCCATCGTCATCGCCTCGGTCTGGTCGTGAGTGACGTAGATGGTGGTACGGCCGAGCCGCTGGTGGAGCTTTTTTATCTCGCCGCGCATCTTCACGCGCAGCTTGGCGTCGAGGTTCGAGAGTGGCTCATCGAAGAGGAAGGCACGAGGGTCCCGCACAATAGCTCGTCCCATGGCAACGCGCTGCCGCTGCCCGCCCGACAGGTCTCGGGGAAGGCGGTCAAGAAGGGCCTCGAGGCCCAGGATCTCAGCCGCCTCCGCCACCCGCCGCCGGATCTCGGCCTTGGGCGCGCCGGCAAGGCGGAGGGCAAAGCTCATGTTGTCCGCGACCTTCATGTGCGGGTAGAGCGCGTAGCTCTGGAACACCATGGCGATGTCGCGCTGCTTGGACGGGATGTCATTGACCACGCGCCCGCCGATGGTGATTTCGCCCTCCGTGATCTCCTCGAGCCCCGCGATCATTCGGAGCAGCGTGGACTTGCCGCAACCCGAAGGGCCCACTAGGACCACGAACTCGCCCTTGTCCATGCTGAGCGAGATGCCTCGTAGGACGTCAAGCGCCCCGTAGGACTTGCCGACGTCCCTGAGCTCGATCTCGGCCATCCCCGCTCCCTCCTGTCAGACCAGTTCGCGGATCTCCAAGCGGGATGCGCGCATCCGACCTGGCCCCGCCATGCGCAGCCCCGCCATGCCATAGCGGAAGCGTCCGCAGGCCGCCTCGACCGAGGGGCCGCCCTCCACCCGGGCCGAGAGCCGGTCGCCGACCGCCTCCAATACCACTTCCAACTCCTTGCCCGGAGCTGCCTCGAACGGTGCGCGGGCCAGAATCTCGGTCCCGAAATCCTCGCGAAGGAGGACGAACTCCCCGTCTTGAAGACCGGCGGCGTAGAAGCGAGCCGTCCCTTGGGCCCGGACCGACACCAAGTGCGAGCGCCCTGCCAGCGGCGTGACACGTGCGCTCACGCTCTGGTCGGTAGCGTAGAGGTTGCCGGTCCAGAGGTCGGCGTCGGTGGCGGTGTGGCCTTGAATCCTCCCGTCCTCCAGGGTCCATCGGCCCCGGTTCCAACTGCATTGCAGGATTGTGTCCCATTCCTGGACCGACCGGGCCGCGTCGACGACGCGATGGCCAGCGCCCTCCACGCGGAAGTCAGTCAGGAACAGGCGGCCCAGGAACTTGACACGGCCGAAGTATTCGAGCTGGACGCCGATCTCGTCCACCGGATCCCCGTTGCCCGCCGGGATGTCGAATTCGATCTCGCCCCAGCCCTCGGACGGAGGGACCTGCCAAGGTCCGGTCCCCTCGAGGTGGCCGGACAGGCCACGGCGGACGTAAGGTGCGATGCGGAAGTGGCCGTCACCCTCCCAAGGGTCGAGACGCACGCGGAAGGAGACGCGCTGACCGTCTGCGACGACCGGGGTGAGCATGGGTCGGTAGCGCTCGTCCTCGAACTCCGACCGGCGGAAGAAGGGCTTCCAGAAGACCCTGCCGGGCTGGTCGCGCTCCATTCGGTCGAGGAGGATCTCCAATGCCCCCTCCTCGCCCCCCGCGGAGCCTTTGAGCACCACCTGCGGTCCGTTCGGCGCATCGGCGCGGAAGCCGTGGGTGGAGCCTGGCAGAGCGAAGTCGAAGCGCACGCCCTTGCGCTCCCAGTCCTCGGTCCACGCCGCCGGCACTTCCTCGCCTCTCAGTCGCCAGGCAAGCGTGGCTAGCTCCCGTGCGAAGGAAGGGATGTCGGTGATGTTGAGGCTGCTAGTCACGCCCGAGGCAATGAGGAGATCGTTGATAGGGCTGCGGTACTTGTCCCAGGAGGGGTCAAGGCCCTGAAGGGTGCCCACGATGGCGCCTGCATTGCCGGCGTTGCAGTCGGTGTCCCATCCGGCCATCGTGGCGATCTCGACTGTCCGGTTAAGGTCGCCGTTCCCATAAAGGAGCGCCATAACCAGGACGCCCGCGTTCGGGATGATGTGGCACACGCCCGGGTAGCGGTCGTAGCCCCACTCGGCTCCGAGCATCTCGCGGCAGGCTCGCCAGTCATCCGAGCGCGAGGCGTGGAAGCTTTCGACGGCGCGAGCGACCGATGTGTAGGTGCTTTCCGGGTTCAGCGTCGCCATCGCGGCGTCAAACACCTCACGCAAACTCTTCGCTGTAAAAGCTGCGGCGACGGCGGCCGCTACGAAGCGCGCCCCTTCCAAGCCCTCGCCATCGTGCGCGACGCTGGCCGCCTTGGCGGAGTCTGCGGCGGCGCGGCCAGGGTTGCCGGGATGGACCCAGCCCCAGGAGTCGATAAAGATCTGACCGCCGATCTGCTCGGCGACGGCGGCGCCGTTCTGCTCGATGCTGCCCGAGCGTGGCGCCGGGATGCCGGCGCGCAGGTTGGCCCAGGCGGTATGCTCGGTTGAGCGCCCGAAGCCGCCCCACCAGTACATCCCATGCTCCTCGGCGGCGTAGTTGAGCCAGGTCTTGCCCATGTCTTCGGCCGTGAAATCGAGGCCATAGTCGCGCAAGACGCGTGTGAAGTAGAGCGGCCCGTTCGTATCATCGTCGGCGGCGAAGGTGCGGAACTCCTTCAGGTAGCCGGTGATGTCGCCGTACGTGTCGCGGATGCGCTCATAGGTCCAGATCGTGGGCTCCACAGGCGCGCCCAGGCGCACGCCGATCGCCTTACCTAAGATGCCCGCGTATATGCGGGCGAGGATGTGGTCGGGTGTCATGAGGTCCTTGTCGGTCATGCTGCGGCGAAAAGGGCGCGGCGCCGGGCGGCCAAGGCTTCGGCGGCGGCGACGTCGTCCCGCAGGATGCGGAGCGCCGTGTCGTAGAAGGCGTCGGCCGCCGCGGCGAGGTCGAAGCGGTTGGCGCGGTCGAGCGTCGCCGCATCCTCTGGGGCAATGACGTCCTCGCCATGCAGCGCGCCCAGGATGGCTCCGGCCATGACGCCGATCGAGTCGGTGTCGCGGCCCGAGTTGATGCCTTCGACGACTGCCTCGCGGAACTCGCCGCCAGCCAAGACGGCGAAGGCGAGCGCCAATGGTAGCTCCTCGATGGAAAGGAGGCGCGATGGCTGGTAGGCGGCGGTAGGCACGCCGGCCTTGCCGGGCCCGTGGCGTACGTCGTCGCCCATGGGCGAATAGGGGGCGAGGACCGCCTGGAGGGCATGTGCGGCCTCGATGCCGACGGTCCCCTGCCTTCGCAACTCCTCGGCGCGTCCGACTGCGGCGGCGATCGCGGCCCGGGTCCCATCCTTGGCCAGGGACAGCGCCGCCTCCACCACGTCGCCAAGCGTCGCGCCGGGTGCCAACGCGGCCGCTATGCAGGCGGCCATCACTCCCGCGGCCTCAAGCCCGTAGCTTTGCTGGTGGCCCATAGCAAAGGCCACCGCCTCCTCATAGGCGGCCCGGGGGTCGCCCGCATTCACCACGCCCACAGGAGCGATGTACATGGCCGCCCCGCAGTTCACCATGTTGCCCACGCCGCCCTGGCGCGGGTCGCAGGCGGCAAGCTGGAGTCGCTGGAAGATCCACTTCTCGGGATGGAAGAGCCGGTCGATCAGGGGAGCTTCGCGCTCCATCTCGGGGATCCAAACTGGCTCCCATGCGATGCGGCGCACGAGCGGCCCCGCCATGTCCCAGGCGTCGAGATGGCGGCCCACTTCCTCGTAAACCCCCATCAGCGCGAACGTCATCAGCGTGTCGTCAGTGACGATGCCGTGGCCACGGATGCGGTGGTTGCGGGCATGGGCATCGTCGCCAGCCCGATGCCAAGCCGTGTCGAGGCCGGTCACGCGCCCGTAGAGGGACGCGATCTCGGCGGCCGACAATTTCTCGACTGGAGCGCCCATGGCATCGCCCAGGGCGATACCATGAAGCATGGCCCGGACCCTGGAGCGAAGCGAGGGTCCGGAGATGTTCGGGGCTGTGCTCAAAGAACTGACCGCGCGTATTCGGTCAGGCGCTCGCCGCCGGCCGCGTTCCATTCAGAGACGAAGCTATCCCACTCCTCCTCGATGGAGGCCTCGCCCGAGATGAAGCGGAAGGACCAGGCCTTATAGACGTTGTTGGCGGCGTCGAGATCGGCCGCGTACTCCGCCGGGAACACGAAAGCGTTGTCGGCCACGAAGTCCTCGTCCACCATCTCGAGCGAGCGCGCCGCCGCCTCGGAGCGCCACTCGACCGGTGCCTCCCAGTTTGCGGCCGCCATGAAGCGGGCGTACCAAGTGCTGATCTCGGGCGTGACCTCGATAGCGTCACCGTTGCGGGTGTAGTGTTCGCCCTCGAAGCCCAGGCGGTCGAGCATCTGCCCTTCGGGAGAGGCCATGAAGTCCATGAGGGCCACGACCTCCTCCTTGTTCTCGGAGAGGACCGACATGGCGAAGCCGCGCCCTTCCTTGCTGACGTCGATGGCGCGCAGGCCGCCCTCGCCACCGGGGCCGGAGGGTGCGGGCAGGACGGTGAGCTCCGCCTCGGGCTCCACC
>CADCUU010000388.1 GCA_902805995.1 uncultured Rubellimicrobium sp. | reverse complement strand
TCAGGATGTCGCCCAGATCCTCGCCCGTATCGGCAAAGGCGCAGGTCCCGACCTCCCGGTCATAGCTTTTGCGCCCCTCAAGCTCGCAGGCGACCGTCTGGCCGCGTGTCAGGTCGATCATGAAGGTGCGCGCGCTCTGGCCTTCGTTGGTGTCCATCTCGGCGCAGTCGAGGTTGGCGATCCGTACAGGGGTGCCCGCGACCTCGATGGTGTCGCCGTCCCGGACATGGGTCACGTCCCCCCTCAGGTCGGTCGAAGGAGTACCGGGCCGGTCGGGCAGGAGATCATCGAGTCCGCCGGTCAGGTCCGCGGGGTCGATCAGCCCGAAGGCGACCAGCACGGCGACAAGGATCAGGGCCCCGATCGTGGGCAGACGACGCGCGCCCGAGGAGGAGCGCCGGGACGAACGGTGGCGGGTCATCGTGTTGGCCGCTCCCGCTTCGTGATCACCACCACATGCTCCTCCCTGGCCAGCATACGCTGGCCTTCCTGCGGCTGACGTAAACCAGCCGGTCGTCGGGAGCGAGTGGGATCACGTCGCCAGCCTTGCGTTGGAGGACATCGTCCAGGGACGTCGTCGCCTATGCCCAAGACCCGAGGAAGCGCATCCCCGCGTCCGGCACTCCTCAGCAGAAGGCGACGTCGCCAGCCCTGGGCCGGGGGCGACTGTCAGGGCGCGCTGAAAGGCTCAGCGGCAGGCTGCGAAACTATGACACCCGCCCTGACCGTGCGACGCGTTCAAGCAGATCTCAAGCCTACGCCTCCGCAGCCCCGAAGTCGGAGGGGCGGCGGCGCAGGCCGGGGCTCCCCGTCCGTGCGAGGGCGGAGCGAACGCGGTCGGCCAGCTCGGCCCGGCGGTAGGGCTTGGCCAGCACGTCGAGCCCCGGGATGTTCGCGCCCCGGGCCAGCTCCTCGTTGTAGCCCGTGGTGAGAAGCACCGGAACGTGGGGCGCCTCGCGGCGGAGCTGGTCGGCCAGGGCCAGCCCGTTGATGGACCCCGGCATGATGAGGTCCGTGAAGAGCAGGTCGATCTTCTTCTCGACACGCTCCAGCACGCTCAGGGCCTCCTCGCCGTCGTTGGCGGTGAGCACCTGATACCCCAGGTCCAGAAGGTGCTCGCGGGCGAGCGCCAGCACGTCCTCGTTGTCCTCGACCACCAGGATGACCGGGCCTTCCTTTGGCGGCGCGGACTTGGTCGGCGCCGGGACCGCCTCGGGGGGTAGCAACGACGGCTCCGCGTCGCCTTCGTGGACGGGAAGGATCATCCGCACCGTGGTGCCCCGGCCGACCTCGCTCTCGATCTCCAGCCGCCCCCGCGACTGTTGCAGGAACCCATGCACCATTGCGAGGCCCAGGCCAGTGCCCTTGCCCTGCCCCTTTGTGGTGAAGAACGGCTCCATGGCCCGTTCGACCACGGAGGGCGGCATGCCGGTTCCTTCGTCCGTCACCGAGAGCACGACGTAGTCGCCCGGGGGCAGCCCGCGTCGGGGGGCATCCCCGTTCAGGTGAAGACGGGAGGTCGCGATCGTCACGGTGCCGCCGTCCGGCATCGCGTCACGGGCGTTCAGCACGACGTTGAGGAGGGACGTCTCGAGATGGGTGAGGTCGACCAGGCAGTTGGGCAGGCGGTGGCGCAGGTTGAGCTGGAGGTCGGTCCGGTTTCCGGCCGTCGTGGCGAGAAGGTCCGCGAAGCCGTTGATGGCGGCGGACAGGTCGACCGGCGTCGGGTCCAGGCGGGTCTTGCGGGCAAAGGCCAGGAGCTGGCGGGTGAGCTTGGCGGCCCGCTCGGCGGCGTTCTGCGCGTTCTCGAGCCTGCGTCGCAGGTCGGGCGCCTCGATCTTGCCTATCAGCCGCTCGTGGTTGCCCATGATGGCCTGGAGCAGGTTGTTGAAGTCATGGGCAAGCCCCGCGGTGAGCTGGCCCACGGCCTCCATCTTCTGCGCCTGCCGGTAGCTTTCCTCCGACTCGCGTCGGCGCGTGATGTCGAGCTGGCTGGCGAAGAAGTAGAGCAGCTCCCCGTCCGGGTTGGTGACAGGGCCGATGAAGACCGCGTTCCAGAAGGGACTGCCATCGCGCCTGTAGTTCAGGATCTCGATGCTGATGGGCTGATGGGCGGCGACGGCCTCGCGCAGTTCCCGCACCATCTCGCGGTCCGTGCGCGGGCCTTGGAGGAATCGGCAGTTGCGCCCCAAGACCTCGCTTTCCTCGTATCCCGTGAGATC
This sequence comes from uncultured Rubellimicrobium sp., assembly GCA_902805995.1. Classification (GTDB taxonomy): domain Bacteria; phylum Pseudomonadota; class Alphaproteobacteria; order Rhodobacterales; family Rhodobacteraceae; genus Rubellimicrobium. Next base: position 517 of record CADCUU010000388.1, on the reverse strand, counting down.
GAGGAACGCCTTGTTGGCGAAGACGATCGGATTGTCGGGCAGGCGGGGGTTCGTCAGGATCATCGGCATGCGCGTCATCTCGACGGCGGCGAAGAACACGCCGCCCCGGTCCGACAGGTCGTCGTCGGTGATGGTGCTCTCGCGCCAGTGGCGGGCTTGGTGATGGCCCGTCAGCGACACCGTCCCGTCGGGAAGGCTATCGCCAGCCGGGATACCCGCAGACCCGCCGCTTTCCGGCCCGCCGCCTTCCCGCTCCATCGGCTCGGAGTCGGGCAAGGTGCCGGACGCGTGTCGAGCGGATAAGTCGTCGTCAATGGCCATGCCTGCCCCTCGTTCCGGCCGACCCGCTGCCTCGCGCGGTCGGCCGCCATCACCTACGCCATCCGCCCCGGCAGACAAGCCGGTCGGAGCACACGACGGGTCAAGAAGCGGCCACCTTGTAGCTGTGGGACGTCCGTTCCTGCCGAAGACCGGCTGGCGCGGCGCGGCCGCTCCTTTCGCTGGCATGCCTGTCCGG
>CADCUU010000387.1 GCA_902805995.1 uncultured Rubellimicrobium sp. | reverse complement strand
TGGTTCGCCACGGAATACGATGCCGACGCGGCGCAGGCGGGGTTCCGGGCGTGACCGGGCGGCTGACGGGGCGGGGGCATTTCGCCTGGCTCTGGACCGGGTACCTGCGGCCGCACTGGCGTCTGCTGGCCGTCGCGATCCTGCTCCTCGCGGCGGAGGGGGCGTCGCTGGGGCTCTTTGCGAGCCGGATGGAGCCCATGTTCAACGACGTCTTCGTCGCCGGGCATCCGGGGGCGATCTGGACCGTGGGCCTGAGCATCGCGGGCATCTTTGCGCTGCGGGCGGTGGCGTCGGCGGCGCACAAGGTCGTCATGACGCGGATCAACGAAGGGGCGGCGGCGTCCATCCGGCGGGACCTTCTCGGGCATCTGATGGTGCTGGACTCGGCCTTTCACCAGAGGCACTCGCCCGGGGGGCTGATCGAGAGGGTGCAGGGCGACGTGCAGGCGGTGAACTCGGCCTGGACGGCGCTGGTGACGGGGGTGGGCCGCGACGCGGTGGCGCTGTTGTCGCTGCTGTCGGTGGCGGTCGCGGTGGACTGGCAGTGGACGCTGGTCGCGCTGGTCGGGGTGCCCCTGCTGATCCTGCCGTCGCTGTTGGTGCAGCGGGTTGTGCGACGGCGCGCGGGGGCCGCGCGGGAGATCGCGGGACGCATGTCCGTCCGGCTCGACGAGGTGTTCCACGGGCTCGGGCCCATCAAGCTCAACGGGCTGGAGGGCTATCAGGCGCGGCGGTTCGACGACCTGCTGCGCCGCCGGGTGCGGGCCGAGGTGCGGGGGGCCATGGGGCGGGCCACGATCCCGGCGCTGGTGGACCTGACCTCGGGCCTGGGCTTTCTGGGGGTGCTGTATTTCGGGGGCTCGCAGATCGTGGCGGGCGAGAAGACCGTGGGCGAGTTCATGGCCTTCTTCACCGCGATGTCGCTGGCCTTTGAGCCGCTGCGGAAGCTTGCGAACATGTCGGGCATGTGGAGCCAGGCCGGGGCCAGCATCGACCGGATGCGTGCGATCCTGGAGGAGCGGCCCCGGCTCGTGTCGCCCCAGCGGCCCCTGGCCCCGCCTGAGGGCGTGCCCGCGATCGTGCTGCGGGACGTGCACCTTGCCTATGGCGACCAGCCGGTGCTGCGGGGCTTGGGCTTCGTGGCGGAGGCGGGGAAGACGACGGCGCTGGTCGGAGCCTCGGGCGCGGGGAAGAGCACGGTGTTCAACCTGCTCACGCGGCTCGTGGACCCGTCGTCGGGCGAGGTGACGGTCGGGGGCGTGCCGGTCACGGGAATGGACCTCGCCGCGCTGCGGCGGCTGTTCAGCGTGGTGTCGCAGGATGCCATGCTGTTCGACGAGACGATCCGCGAGAACATCCTGCTCGGGCGGACCGACGTGAGCGAGGCGCGGCTGCGCGAGGTGGTGGAAGCCGCCCATGTGGCGGATTTCGCGGATGGGCTGCCGCTGGGCCTCGACACGCCAGCGGGCGCGCGGGGGTCGGCGCTGTCGGGCGGGCAGCGGCAGCGGGTCGCCATCGCGCGGGCGCTGCTGCGGGACACGCCGGTGCTGCTGCTGGATGAGGCGACCTCGGCGCTCGACACGCGGTCGGAGGCCATCGTGCAGGACGCGCTGGACCGGCTCGCGGCGGGGCGCACGACGCTGGTGATCGCGCATCGGCTGAGCACGGTGCGGGCGGCGGACCGGATCGTGGTGATGGAGGCCGGGCGCGCGGTGGACCAGGGCACGCATGGGGAGTTGCTGGCGCGCGGCGGGCTTTATGCGGAGCTGTACCGGTTGCAGTTCCGGGACGGGGATGGCGGGGCCGCCGGTGGCGCGGTGGGATCTAGCGAGAGGGCGGCAGAATGAGCAAACGGATCATTATCGAGGTCGCCGGGGCGGATCGGGAAACGTTTCTCCAGAACCTCGTGTCGAACGATCTGGGGCGGCTGCGGGAGGGGCTCGTCCACACGGCGCTGCTGACGCCGCAGGGGAAGTACCTCGCGGACTTCTTCCTCAAGGCGGAGGGGGAGCGTATCCTCCTCGATGTGACCGAGGGGCTGGCGCCGGGGCTTTTCCAGCGCCTGTCGATGTACCGGCTGCGGTCGGATGTGCAACTCGCGCCCAGCGCCATCCAGGTGCGGCGCGGCACCGGGCCGGCGCCGGAGGGCGCCCTGCCCGACCCGCGCCATCCGGCCCTGGGCTGGCGGCTTTATGGAGCGGAAGGGGGCGACGACGGCACCGACTGGGACGCCATCCGGGTCGAGCACGTCATCCCCGAGACCGGCATCGAGCTTTCGCCCGAGACCTACATCCTCGAGGCGGGGTTCGAGAGGCTCGCGGGCGTGGACTTCCGCAAGGGCTGCTACGTGGGCCAGGAGGTCACGGCCCGCATGAAGCACAAGACGGAGCTTCGGAAAGGCCTGGCGCAGGTCCTGGTGGAGGGCGCGGCGCCGGCGGGGACGCCGATCCTGGCAGGGGAGCGGGAGGTGGGGACGCTTTATACGCAGTCGGGCGGCCGGGGCCTCGCGCATCTGCGCTTCGACTGGGCGGTCCCTGACATGACGGCGGGGCCCGCGAGGGTGAGCCCCGGGCCCCGCTGATGAAGGTTCCGGGGCCCTTGGGCCCCGGGGTAGTGCCTCAGGCCAGGAACAGCCCCGCGATGGCGAGCACCTGCTCCCTGCTCAGCGGCTCGTCGAAGGCGGCGCTGGCGGCCTCGGCGCCCACGAACTGGGCGACGTTGACGCCCGCCTGCGTGGTGAGTCCTT
>CADCUU010000386.1 GCA_902805995.1 uncultured Rubellimicrobium sp. | reverse complement strand
CAGCCATCGTGCGGGTCGACGCGCGCCACGGCTTCGCCCCCCTTGCCTTTGAGGTGGGCTTGCCGCTCCTCGTCGAGCAGGCGCGTACCCTAGGTCTTGCGGCGCTTGTCATCAACGATTGCACGCACTTCTCAGCTCTCTGGCCCGAAGTGGAGGCTTTGGCGGAGCGGGGCCTCGCCGGGCTGGCGCTCTGCCCAAGCTACTCGGCCGTCGCGCCGGCCAGAGGTCTGCGCCCGCTCTTCGGGACCAACCCTATCGCTTTCGGCTGGCCTCGGCCGGGCGGATGGCCCTACGTTTTCGACTTTGCCACGAGTGTGGTGGCCCGGGGCGAGATCGAACTACACCGACGGGCAGGCCAACCAATCCCCGAAGGCTGGGCTCTCGATGCCGAGGGTGCCCCGACCACCAGCCCCGAACACGCGCTCGGAGGGGCGATGCTTCCCTTCGGCGGACACAAAGGCTCGGCGATCTCGACCATGATCGAGCTCCTCGGCGGGCCCATGATCGGCGACTTCACGAGCGCCGAAGCACTAAGCGTCTTAGGCAGCACGTCCCTCCTGCCCCGCCACGGCGAATTGATCGTAGCCTTCGACATCCAGCGTTTCGCCGCTCACCGCTCGGGCAACCCGTTCGAACAGGCCGAGATCCTGTTCGACGCGATCCTTGGCCAGGGCGCTCGCCTGCCCTCGCAGCGGCGCTTCGCCGCCCGAGCGCAGGCGGAGGAGGCAGGCATCCTGCTCACCACCGCCGAGCTGGAGCAACTCGACTGTTTCAGGCGCCTCGGCTTGGACGCCCTACCCTGATGAGCCGCTTCAGGCGGCGTCCCTGACCTGCGTGCCAGGTTGCTGACTCCACTCGGCGTACCAGGCCTGGAACAAGGCGAACTGACGCTCGCAGAAACCGCGTTGGCTCTCGCTGAGCTGGTCGGTTTCGTTGAAGTGGAGCCGGTAATCCTCCTCACCTTTGAGCACCAGCATATGCTTGAAGAAGAGTACGAGGTCCGGCCCCTCGTCGAAGGACGAGAGGATACGCATGGCCTCGTCGAGTTCCTTCGCTCGCCGGCGCGCCTCGGCGTCTCCTTTGGCTGCGGCCTGGCAAAGCCGGACCAAATGCAGCACCTCGCGCGGCATCACGTTGCCGATGCCGGTGATGGCGCCCGTCGCCCCGCAGTTGACGAAGCCATGGACGACCTCGGTGTCGACGCCCACCATCAGCGTGACCTGGTCGTCGCGGCTGGTAATATTCTCGGCGGCGTAGCGCAGGTCGTCAGCGCCCCCGAACTCCTTGAAGCCTACAAGGTTCGGGTGCTCAGCCCGTAACGCGAAAAACAGGTCCGCGCGCGTCGCGAAGCCGTAATAGGGGCTGTTGTAGATGACGGCCGGCAGGTCGGGAGCGGCCGACAGTACGGCCTTGAAATGCTCGCGTTGCGCTGCGGGCGAGGGTCCACGCGACAGAACCCGCGGGATGACCATCAGCCCCTTGGCGCCGACGCGCTGCGCATGAGCCGCATGCGCTACGGCTTTGCCGGTGTTCACCGCCCCCGTGCCGACGATCACCGGCACGCCAGCATGGACCAGCCGCGCCACACCCTCCATGCGCTGCTCGTCCGTCAGGAGCGGCCAGTCGCCCATGGACCCGCAATAGACGACGGCCGACATGCCCTCGGCGATGAGCTCCCGCCCCTTGCGCACCAGAGCGTCAAAGTCGGGCGTGCGGTCAGCCGTGCACGGCGTCATCAGCGCCGGGACGCAGCCAGAAAAGACGCTGGACATCATCATTCTTTCCTCTGTTCGAGACCTGTTTGTCATGTTGCGTTCACGCCTAGGGGGAAGGACCTGCTCAATCACGGTCACGCTCAAAAGGCACGATATCTTCTGTATGCCTTTTGTCGACAAGAAAGGATGCAGAGCCTCGGGATCGGGATCTCAGAGAGGGATTTTCTGCCGACGGTCGCCAGCGAAGAGCTGCTGGATCTGGACTACGATCTGATCGGCATGGGCACTCGCCAGTCGGTCGGCGGCGTCGACGTCTTGAGCTTCAATGGCGTCAATCATGTCTTCGTGCTCTACGACGATATGATGCGGCAGGCGGTCGTCGAAGGACGAATAGTAAAGCCGCAGGAGGCGTCGGCCCTCATCAAGGAGGCGGCAGAAAAGGCCGGTAAAGTAGAGGTTGCCGCCCGCTTCGGCGATGGCGGCATGCAGGTCTCGGTTGGTGGCGATCATGGCGAGTGCGTCCTGCGCCTCGACTGCGCGGGCGAATGCAGCTTGGTGCTCCCGGATCACGGTCAGGTCCTTGGGCCGGCGGTTCTGCGCCGCAAGCCGAGTGGTAACGCGGTACATGAGCGTCAGCGCGTCAAAGAAGGCGTGCAGATTCATCAGATCGATATTTGACACGACCGTCGACCGGTTCGGCAGCGTGGTCACAAGCCCCTCGCCCGACAGCCGCACCAGAGCCTCGCGGATCGGAGTGCGCGACATTGCGAAACGATCCGCCAGTTGGACCTCGTCGATGGGGCTCCCCGGGGGCAGCGTCAGGCCGAGGATCTCATTCCGCAAAGCCTCGTAGACCACCTTGGCGCCCGATCCACGTTTCCGCTCAGGAATCGGAGGCGGGGGAATTTCATTCATGGCCGGCCCTATGTGTCGACAGTTCGAATACAGTGATTAGCTGGAGAAGGCTTGCCGGTCCAACGCGGTGTTGATGCTGGAGGTGCCTTTCAGGGTTCGCCATGCCTGGCGGGAGGCGGAATGTTGTCGGGATCA
>CADCUU010000385.1 GCA_902805995.1 uncultured Rubellimicrobium sp. | reverse complement strand
CCGGCCGGGACCAGCTTTGACGCCGCCGAGCGCAACGCCCCGCCCTCCGCACGCTCAGCCACGAACCCCACTCGGCGCCACCGGCCAGGACCAGCCCCGCCGCAGCGCACGGCAACACCCTGCCCTCCGCGCGTCCCATCACGCGCCAGAATCGCCACCTGCCATCCGCTCCAAGGCGTTGCGCGACCCGGCAACCACCGTTCGCCGGTGTCAGAGTTCCTTAACGCTTTTCAGCGATTCTCCCGTCCATAGCCGAATCCAGCGCTGCCCAATCAGGACACCCCATGCCGACCGCTTCAGCATTTCCGACCCCCAAAACGAAAACGAGCCGATCGCTTTCGCGATCGGCTTCGTCATCGGCCCCCTATGAGGGGCGGGCAGTGGCGCGGTTGACGGGGCTCGAACCCGCGACCCCCGGCGTGACAGGCCGGTACTCTAACCGACTGAGCTACAACCGCGCATCTGCCGCCGACGCTGTCTTGTCTGCGTCGGACAAGGGGGCTTCTATGGGGAGCGTCGGGTGCCGTCAAGAACCCTCGAACGATTACTTAGGGGGAAGCGGGATGTACTCTGCATCGTCCCCCGGCGGCAGGCGAAAACGCCCGTGCTGCCAATCCCCGGCGCGCCAGGCCTCCTTCGCCGCCTCGATCCGTTCCTTCGAGGAGGCCACGAAATTCCACCAGATATGACGCGGCCCCTCCATCGTGGCGCCTCCCAGCAGCACGAGCCGCGCCCCCTCGGGCCCGGCCTTCAGCGACAGCGAATCCCCGGGCCGGAACACAAGCATCCGCCCGGCTCCATGCCGGTCGCCCGCGACCTCGACCTCACCTTGCAGGATATAAGCCCCGCGGTCCTCCACCTCGGACGGCAGGGGAATCGCCGCCCCCGGCGCCAGCGTCACGTCGGCGTAGAAAGTGTCGGACGCCGTCTCTACCGGCGATTCTGCGCCCCAACCGCGCCCGAGGATCAGGCGCACGTCCTTCCCCTCGCCTTCCAGCACCGGCAGTTCCTCGGCCCGGGTATGCCCGAAGTCCGCCCCCGAATCCTCGCGGTCCAGCGGCAGCGCGAGCCAGGTTTGCAAGCCCCAGAGGCTCTGCGGCAGCGCCCCTTCGTCCATCCTTTCGCTATGGGTGATACCTTGCCCCGCAGTCATCAGGTTAACGGCCCCCGCCTCGATCCACTGGTCCGTGCCCAGCGAGTCGCGATGGTGAATGCGCCCCCGGAACAGGTAGGTCACCGTGGCAAGGCCGATATGCGGATGCGGCCGCACATCGAGTCCCTTGCCGGTCAGGAACTCCGCAGGACCCATCTCGTCGAAGAAGATGAAGGGCCCCACCATCTGCCGCTTGGCGGAGGGCAGCGCGCGGCGCACCTCAAACCCGCCGAGGTCCCGAGCGCGCGGAACGATCACGGTCTCGATGGCGTCGATCGCAGCGCCTTCGGGGATCACGGGGTCGAGGGAGGGATTCCAGCTCATGGCAGCGGCCTTTCCGTTGCGGAATGCCCAACAGCTAGGCCCGGACAGGCCATTTCGCAAAGCCCGGATCCGCACAACCCCTGTGCGCCGCCCTCACCCCCCGAGGGGCACGTCGAGCCGCGCCACCGCACCCCCGCCCGCATCACGCTCGATGGTCAGTGGCGCGTCCAGTTGCGACGCGAACTGCCGCGCGATCATGAGGCCGAGGCTCCTCGTCCGCTCCACGTCAAAATCCGGCGGAAGCCCCACCCCGTCGTCGCGGATCGCAAGACGGGCCACGTCGCCCACCCGCTCCAGCGTGACGAGGATGGTCCCTGCCCGGCCGTCCGGAAACCCGTGCTCGATGGCGTTGGCCAGAAGCTCCGTCGCGACGAGGCCCAGCGGCACCGCCGTTTCGGCCGTGACGACCACAGGCTCCACCCGCACCTCGGCCGTCACCCGGCCCGCGATGCCCGAAGCGGTCATCGCGTCGGGCACCATGGCCCGCAGGAACGCCCCGAAGTTGATGTCCTGCGCCTCCGGGTTATGCAGGAGGCGGTTGAGCCGCGACACGACGTTGACCCGCGCCACCGCCGCCTCCAGCGCGTGCGCCGCATCGGGGTCCTTCACGCCCCGCTTCTGGAGCTGGAGGAGGGAGGCCACGACCGCCAGGTTGTTCGACACCCGGTGCTGGAGTTCGTGGAACATGAGCGTCCGGCTCCGCGCAACCTCTCGGGAGGCCGCCTCGGCCTCGGCGAGCCGCCTCAGCGAGCGGCGCATGATGTAGACCAGCCCCACTTCGGTAGAGACAACGGCGACATAGAGCCCCATCGCCACCAGCGAGGGCGGGTCTACCGGGAAGGTGTAGAAGGGCGGCACGAACAGGAACCACGCCGACAGGAAGCACAGCACCGCGAGCACCGCCCCGGAGGAGGACCCCGCCACCACCGCAGTCACGGCGATCGCCGGAAAGTAGGTGAGGAAGGGAAACCCTGGGGGCAGGTACGGGCTCAGGGCCAGGCGCAGCGCCGTCGCCGCGACAAAGGTCCCCGCGACCCAGGACAGCCGGAACAGCACGGACGACGGGCGGATCGACCAGTCGGCGACCTGGTCCAGCAGCGACTGGCGCGGCGCCGAACCACGGCCCGCGTCGGACAAAGCGACGGTCAACGTGCTGTCCTCGGATTCGCGCGGCAGGGCGGGGCATGCGTGCCCCGGCAACATCCGGTCTTGTTCAATGGTCGTCTGCCTTGTCGCAATCTTACCGTAGCCGCCGGTCTGTGCCCCGTGGCTCCGGGGATCGGCTCCGGAACAGGGTAGATGGGACAGGGGACTCCGCTACCTCTACTTAGGTACCGACCCTTCCTCGACGCGGGCACTAGCCTAAGGGTATGACCAAAGGAATGCTAGCCCTGGGGATTCAAGGCGGGCGGAGCGCCGCCGCTTGTGCCACCTGCGGCGGCCCCTGATCGGCGGTCGCCTTCCGATTGGCCAAACTTTGGGGTCTCTCAACGACCGGATCGCAGGCACGCCGCGTGTCGCCGCGACCTTGGCTGTGGCGTGGGCTCCGGCAGGGTCTGCGCCACCCGGGTCGACATGGACCGGCAGCGGCCCGGGGGTTTCATCCACGAGCGTCGCCGGTGTTCTTGCGCGCCATAGGCACGGCGTGGCCTTCAGCCGCAGAACGGCTCGGTCTCGGGGATGGATGGCGGAAACAAGGGTTAGGTCCAGACGCTCTGGCGGCGTGGCGCTTCTCCTCCGGCAGGCTCCTGGCGTTCGCCAGCCCTGCCGTCAGACCGGCACTCCGCCATCCGGCTTGATCTGGTCCATGACGATCTGGCTTTGAACCCGCGCGAACGAGGGATGGGGCAGCAGCCTTTCGTGGACGAGCGCATTGAGGTCCGCGAGGTCACGGCACCAGACGCGGAGGAGGTAGTCGGACTGGCCAGCGATGGTCCAGGCGCCCACGACCTCGGACAGTCCCCCCACCAATCGCAGGAAGGCCCGCGCCGCGTCAGGGGAATGCGCTGCCATCTGGACCTGCACGAAGGCCTGTACGCCCAAGCCCAGCCGCGAAGGCTCCAGCCGCGCGCCATAGCCCGCGATAACGCCTTCGGCCTCCAGCCTCTGACGACGCCGGGCGGCTTGGCTCGCGGACAGGCCCAGCCGCTCGCCCAGATCCTGCGAGGTCGCCATGGCGTTACGCTGGATCTCTGCCAGAAGTCGGCGGTCCATGTCGTCCAGTTCGCGTCCGTCCTGCACCGATCCACCTCTCGCCGCGACGATCCCGCGCTATCGAGGCCAGATCATGCGAACTTTGCGCGCCGCTCGCGCGTTCCCTGCGCGAGACTAGCAGGACCCTTCCCTCGCGCAAAGGCATCCTCCCATGGGCCCCTTCCCGCACGACGCCCCCCGCGCCACCATCTCCGAAGCGAACCCCGCCGGCACCGACGGATTCGAGTTCGTGGAGTTCGCCCATCCCGAGCCCGGGAAGCTTCGCGATCTGTTCGGGCGCATGGGTTACACCTTAACCGCCCGGCACAAGCGAAAGGCCATCGAGCTTTGGCAGCAGGGCGACATCACCTACATCCTCAACGACGAGCCCGGCTCCCACGCCCGCACCTTCGTAGAGGAGCATGGGCCCTGCGCCCCGTCCATGGGCTGGCGCGTCGTGGATGCCCAGCATGCCCATGACCACGCGGTCCGCAACGGCGCGCAGTCCTATGACGGTCCGGGCAAGGCGCTCGACCTGCCCGCCATCGTGGGAATCGGCGGCTCGCTCATCTACTTCACCGACCGCTACGGCGACGCGAACCCCTATGATGCGGAGTTCGACTGGCTCGGAGAGCCCAAGGCTCCGGGCGTGGGCTTCCATTACCTCGACCACCTGACCCACAACGTCCACAAGGGCAACATGGACACGTGGTTCGACTTTTACGGTCGCCTGTTCAACTTCCGCCAGATCCGCTTCTTCGACATCGAGGGGAAGTTCTCGGGCCTTCTGTCCCGCGCGCTGACCTCTCCCTGCGGCCGCATCCGCATCCCCATCAACGAGGACCGGGGCGAGACGGGGCAGATTGTCGAATACCTCAAGCGCTACAACGGCGAGGGCATCCAGCACATCGCCGTGGGGACCGAGGACATCTACGCCAGCGTGGACGCCATCGCCGAACGGGGCGTGAAGTTCATGCCCAAGCCGCCCATGGCCTACTACGACCTGTCGAAGTCCCGCGTCATCGGGCACGACGAACCCATCGACCACATGGCCCAGCATGGCATCCTCATCGATGGCGAGGGCGTGGTGGACGGGGGCGAGACACGCATCCTTCTCCAGATCTTCTCGCGCACCGTGATCGGGCCGATCTTCTTCGAGTTCATCCAAAGGAAGGGCGACGACGGCTTCGGCGAGGGCAACTTCCGCGCCCTGTTCGAGAGCATCGAGCAGGACCAGATCGAGCGCGGCGTGCTCAAGGCGTCCTGACCGCGCGGGGGCGCCTCAGCCCCCGACTTCCACCACGACGCGGCCCCGCACCTTACCCTCTAGGATCTCGGGCCCAAGGCGTGGCAGGTCCTCCAGGGTCGCGGGGACGGCCATCGCATCCAGCTTCTGCATCGAAAGGTCGCGCGCGATGCGGGCCCAGGCGCGCTGGCGGGCCTCATAAGGCTGCGTGACCGAGTCGATGCCCAAGAGGTTCACGCCGCGAAGGAGGAAGGGGATGATCTTGGCCGGCACCTCGATGCCCCCGGCATTCCCGACCGCCGCGACGGACGCGCCGTGCTTGAGCTGCCCCAGAACGCGTGCCAGCATTGCGCCACCCACGGCGTCCACGCAGCCGGCCCAAGTTTCGGATTCCATGGGCCGCTTCACCACCTCGGCCATGTCCGCGCGTGGGACGATCCGGGTGGCCCCCAGGTCGCGCAGGTAGACCTCCGTCTCGGGCCGACCTGTGACGGCCGCGACCTCTTGGCCCGCCTGCGCCAGGAGCGCCACCGCGACCGAGCCCACGCCCCCCGCAGCGCCTGTGACGAGCACCGGCCCCTGCTCGGGCTCCAGCCCATGCGCCTCCAGCGCGAGGATTGCGAGCATCGCCGTCAGGCCCGCCGTCCCCACGGCCATGGCCTGCCGTGCAGACAACCCCTCGGGCAGGGGCACGAGCCAGTCGGCCTTGACGCGCGCCCGCGTGGCGTAGCCGCCCCAATGCGCCTCGCCCACGCGCCAGCCGGTCAGCACGACCCGGTCGCCGGGCTTGTAGCGCGGGTCCTCCGACGCCTCCACGCGCCCCGCGAAGTCGATGCCCGGCACATGCGGCCAGTTGCGCACCAGCCCTCCGCCCGAGGGCAGCATGCAGAGCCCGTCCTTGTAGTTGACGGTGCTCCACTCCACCGCGACCGTCACCTCGCCGGGGGGGAGCCGCTCGTCGGGCAACTCCCGGACTTCGACCGACAGACGCCCTTCGGCATCCTTCTCAAGCAGCAGCGCGCGGAACATGAACCTCTCCTCAGGCCGCCCCGACGGCCCGGTCGCGCAGGAGGCGCGACAGCCAGTCCGGGTCCATCTCGGGGACCGAGCTCAGCAAAAGCTCGGTGTAGGGGTGGTGCGGCGGGGCGAACATCTCGGCCTTGGGGCCCTGCTCCACCACGCGGCCCTGCTGCATGACGACGACCCGGTCCGCGATGACCTTCACGGTCGCAAGGTCATGGGTGATGAACATATAGGCGAGCCCCAGCTCCCGCTGGAGTCGGTCCAGAAGCCGCAGGATCCCCTCCTGCACGATCTGGTCCAGGGCGCTCGTCACCTCGTCGCAGATGATGACCTTGGGGTCAGCCGCCAAGGCCCGCGCGATGCCTACGCGCTGCTTCTGCCCGCCCGACAGTTCCCCCGGCTTGCGGTCGATGAACTTGCCGGGTTCCAGCTCGATCAACGACAGGAGCTCGCGCACCCGCTCTTCCAGAGCCGCGCCCTGGAGGCCCAGATACATCTGCGCCGGACGCCCGATCAGCTCCCGAAGGGACAGCTTGGGGTTCAGGGCCGTGTCCGCCGACTGATAGATCATCTGCACCTGCCGAAGCTGGTCGCGGCTCCGGCCCCGGTAGTCGGCCGGCAGCGCCTCCCCTTCGAACAGGATCTTTCCCCGCTTCGGCGGCAGGAGGCCGGTGATGACCCGCGCGGTCGTGCTCTTGCCCGACCCGCTCTCACCCACGACGGCGACGGTCTCTCCCGGGTGGAGGTCGAAGCTCACGTCCTTGAGCACGGTCAGGGCGCCGTAGCCCGCCGTCACATTGCGCACCGACAGGACGGGTCTCGTCTCGGCCGCAGGTCGCTCGACCCTCTCCAGCCGCCGCACGGCCCAGAGGCTGCGCGTGTACTCGGCCCGGGGTGCGACCAGCATGGAGCGGGTGTCGGACTCCTCCACTTCCTCGCCACGGAGCAGGACCTTGATGCGGTCGGCCATCTGCGCGACCACAGCGAGGTCGTGGGTGATGTAGATTGCCGCCGTCCCGAACTGCTGTACCGCGTCGCGGATGGAAGCCAGAACCTCGATCTGCGTGGTCACGTCCAGCGCCGTCGTGGGCTCGTCGAAGATGATGAGGTCCGGGCGGCAGGCCATGGCCATCGCCGTCATCGCCCGCTGGAGCTGCCCGCCCGACACCTGATGCGGATAGCGGAAGCCAATCGCTTCCGGGTCCGGCAGCCGCATCCTCCGGTAAAGCTCCACGCCGTCGGCCTGCGCCTCGGCCCGCCCGCGCACGCCGTGAATGACGGGGGCCTCGCAGTGCTGGTCCATCAACCGATGCGCGGGATTGAAGCTCGCGGCCGCGGACTGGGCGACATAGGCGATGCGCTTGCCCCGCAGCCCCCGCCGAACGGATTCCGGTGCGTCCGCCAGCTCTGTCCCGTCGAAGCGGATCGACCCACCCGAGATGCGGCAGCCGTCGCGCACGAAGCCCATAGCCGCAAGGCCTAGCGTGCTCTTGCCCGCGCCGCTTTCCCCGATGAGGCCCAGCACCTCGCCGCGCTGGAGGGTGAGGTCCACGCCCTTGACGATGGGCAGCCAGTCGTCCCCCGCACGACCCTCGATCCGAAGGTCCCTGATCTCCAGCAGCGTGGTCATGCCCTCACTCCTTCAGCCCGCTCGCCCGCTGGAGCTGCCAGTCCACGACGAAGTTCACCGCCACCGTCAGAAGCGCGATTGCCCCGGCAGGCAGGAGAGGCGTGGGGTCGCCGAAGGTGATGAATCCGGCCGTCTCCCTCACCATGGAGCCCCAGTCGGCCGTGGGCGGCTGGATACCCAGGCCCAGGAACGAGAGCGCCGAGATCGACAGGAACACGAAGCAGAAGCGCAGCCCGAACTCCGCCACCAAGGGGGCGGTGGCATTGGGCAGGATCTCCTTTGCGATGAGGCGCCCCGTCCCTTCGCCGCGCAGCTTGGCGGCCTCGATGTAGTCCATGACCACGATCCCCTGCGCCACCGACCGCGCAAGCCGGAACACCCGCGTCGAATCCACCAGCGCGATCACCAGGATCAGCGTGAGCATCGAGGTCCCGAAAATCGTGAGGAGCAGCAGCGACAGGATCAGCGCCGGGATCGCCATCAGCGCGTCCACGAACCGCCCCAGCACCTGATCGACCCAGCCGCCCACCGTGGCAGCCCAAAGCCCGAGCGCCACCCCCACGAGGAACGCGAGAGCCGTCGTCACCAGCGCGATCCCGATCGTGTTGCGGGCTCCGAAGATGAGCCGCGACAGCACGTCCCCGCCCCGCTCGTCAGTGCCGAGATAGTGGGGGGCGCCCCAGGGCAGGAACTGCGCCGAGGAGGTGTCCTGCTCGGCAAACGGCGCGAGCAGCGGCGCCAAGATCGCGACCAGGATATAGAGCACGATCACCAGCATTCCGAAGGCCGCGCTCAGCGGCATCTCCCGCACCGTGCGCGCGTGCCCGGAAGGCGTCACGAGGACCAAGGCCCGGCGGAAGGTCCAGCCCCCCGCCATGGCGAGCAGCACCGTCGCTGCGATCATGAACAGGACCCAGATCGTGCCCATCGGTCAGCGCCCGTGCATGAGGCGGGGATTCGACAGCGTCGAAAGCACATCCGCCAGGAGGTTGAGGAGAACGTAGGCCGCCGCGAATATGAGCGCGACCGCCTGCACCACCGCGATGTCGCGGTTCTGCACCGCATCCACCATGAGCCGCCCAAGCCCGGGGAAGGTGAACACCGCCTCCACCACCACGACCCCGGTGATAAGATAGGCGAGGTTCAGCGCCACGACGTTGATGATGGGCGCCAGCGCGTTGGGCAGCGCGTGCCGCAGGATCACCCGCAGCGGCGACAGGCCCTTGAGCCGCGCCATCTCGATATACGGGCTCGCCAGCAGGTTGATGAGCGCAGCCCGCGTCATCCGCATCATGTGCGCCGTGACCACCAGGGTCAGGGTCAGTGCGGGCAGGAACGCGACATGCAACTTCTCCGCCAGACCCATCCCAGGCGTGAGCATCACCATGGACGGGAACAGCCCGTTCCGCGCCAGCAGGTAGATGAGGATGTAGCCCACGAAGAACTCAGGCAGCGAGATCGAGCCCAGCGTGACCGCGTTCGCCACCCGATCAAAGAGCGACCCCCGCCAGAGCGCGCAAAGCACCCCCAGCGCCAGCGACAGCGGCACGGCCAGGGCCGCGGCATAGACCGCCAGGAATGCCGTCGCCCCGAGCCGCCCGGCGATCAGTTCCCCCACCGGCCGCCGGTTCGCGAGCGACATCCCGAAGTCGCCCCGCAGCGCCCCTGTCAGCCAGTTCCAGTAGCGCAGCCAGGCCGGATCGTTGAGGCCCAGCTGGTCGCGCAACGCCTGCACGGCCGTCTCGGGCGCGGTATGGCCCAGGATCTCCCGTGCGAGGTCGCCCGGGAGAAGCTCGGTCGCGAAGAAGATCACGAGCGAGACCACGAACAGGGTGAGGAGCCCGAGGGCCAGCCGCTGCCCCACCAGACGCCAGATGCGCCCGGCCCCGCCGCTGTGCCTCGCGGCGTCCATCGGGGCTGCCGTTACGGCTCGTGCCGTTTCCTCCGGATGAACAGAGCTCAGCCTCGCCTCCCTCGTGGTCCGGGTCCAGGGGACCTGCCGATGCGCCCGCCCAAGGACCGCAGAGACCAGGGGGCGCAAGCCGCAGCATCAGGACCGCGCCCGGTCCGGGGGAAGGTTCCTGTCATGCGCGGCCGCGTCTCCCTGGCAGTTCTGGACGGTGGGTCCCGTCGCTTGACCCATCGTTACCCCCTTCGGTCCACAAGGCAACAGGCAAGCGCGCCGCGACGGGATGCGGGCCCACTGGCATGACCCCGCAAAGGCAGCTACGGCTGTGCCCCGAAGGGAGACCCAGCCATGATCCTCGAGACCGCCGAGATCACCGTCACCGACGCCCCTGCCTTTGAGGCTGCCGTGCGTGAGGCCGTGCCGCTCTTCCTGGCTTCTCACGGTTGCGAGGGCGTCGATCTTCATCGCGTGGTGGAGGGCCCGTCGCGCTATCGCCTCCTTGTGCGCTGGGCGACGCTGGAGGATCACACCGTCACCTTCCGCGGCTCCGAGGCCTTCACCCGCTGGCGGGCGCTCGTGTCGCCGTTCTTCGCCTCGCCCCCCGTCGTGACCCACTCCCAAGGCATAGCACTTTGACCCGCCCCGCGCCCGCCGCGGGCCCCGTTTCCAGCCCCGAACGAACCACCGGGGGAGCCGCCATGGACCACTTCGCGCCAGAATCCGACAGCCGTGCCTTCCGCTCAGCGCTGGGAAGCTACGCCACGGGCGTCACGGTCATTACTGCGCTCGATGCCGAGGGGCGCCCCTCGGGCATCACTGCGAACAGCTTCGCCTCCGTGTCGCTCGACCCGCCGCTGATCCTGTGGTCGCCCAAGCGCGCCTCACGCCGCTTCCAGACCTTTACCGAGGCGCCGGTCTTCGCCGTCCATGTCCTCGCTCGCGACCAGCAGGCCGCCTGCGACGCCTTCGTCCGTCCCGAAGGCGGCTTCGACCTCGTCCCCTGGCGGGAGGGGCCGGAAGGCCTGCCCCTTCTCGACGGCTGCCTGTCCCTGTTCCTGTGCCGGCGCGAGGCCGTGCTTGATGGCGGCGATCACGCCATCATCCTGGGCCGGGTCTGGGAAGCGGCCCGCCGGGATGGCCACCCCCTTCTGTTCCAGGGCGGGAAGTACGGCGGCTTCCGCGCGAACAACGAACTCCATCCAGGCCCCGAGGCCGAGCCCTGAGGGCACCCGGCCCGTGCGACTGACGGCCCGTGCGACGGACCGGTGCGCGGCCCTCAGTCGCGCGAGGTCGCCATGCCCAGTTCCCGCGCTACCCGCTAGTTGACCAACAGTTCCGGCAGGACCACGCTCTCGACCGGGATCGTGCCTGCGGGCTCCCCCTTGAGGACTCGGTCCAGCATCTCCTGCGTTCATGCCCGTCCTTGCGCCCGAAAGGCTCCCCCTAGCCCGACCCCGGGATGCGCCCAAGGGACTCGCCCCTGCCATGCACCCGGCTGTCTGCCATGGGTATGGTGGCCCCGGCAATATGGCCAAGTCGTTACAGCCCCCGACGGCGCAGTGTCTGGAAACGACGAACTCCGCGGCATCTTAAGGGCTGGTGCATCGGCCCGCTCTGGTCGCGGCATCGCATGACCACAGATGGAATCCCGGGCCGATCCGTTCCCCGGCTCCCTTGGGAGGCAGCATGACCCGTGACGACTACCAGCAGATGCGAAGCATGTACGCCGATGTCGACGAGCTCTGCCAAGGCGTGGAGGGTGCCGCCTCCGACGCCGAGACCGAGGAGCGTCTCCGCAGCCTTGTCGGGCTGTTCCGCGACCAGCAGCGGGAGCCCGAGCAGATCAGGTCCTTCGTCCAGCATCTTGGAGTGCAGGACGAGGTGATCGCGCGCGTGCTGGGAGAGGCCCCGTCCGGCGAGGATGCAGAGGACGGAACGGGGATCGCTTGAACTCGCGCAACTGTCCCCGGCCGTCCCCTTGCAGCGGATAGGCTGCAGCTCGGTCGAACCCGCAGGGCGGGACGGCGTTATGTCCCGAGCCGTCACGGCTCCCGTACAGGCTGGAGTCACGTCATGGATTTCGAAGGCAAGGTCGCCCTCATCACCGGGGGCAGCTCGGGGATCGGGCGCGCGGCCGTTCTGCGGCTCGCACGGGAGGGCTGCGCGGTCGGCGTCCTGGGGCATAGCCCCGACAAGGTTGAGCGGGTGGTCGCGGAGGTGAAGGAGACCGGAGGCCGGGCTTTCCCTCTCGTCGCCGACGTCGCGTCCGAGACCGACATGAAGGCAGCGGTCGAGGCATTGGTGGGTGAGTTCGGGAGGCTCGACTTCCTGTTCGCCAATGCGGGCATCAACGGCGTCTGGGCCCCGATCGACGAGATCACGCCCGAGGAATGGGACCGCACGATCAACACGAACCTGCGCGGGACCTACCTCACGCTCCATTACGGCGTGCCGCACCTCAAGCGCGCGGGCAGCGGCGCGGTGGTCATCACGGCTTCGGTGAACGGCACGCGCATCTTCTCGAACGCGGGCGCCACGGCCTACAGCTCCACCAAGGCCGCGCAGGTCGCGATGACGCAGATGCTGGCCCTGGAACTGGCCAAGTTTCGCATCCGGGTGAACGTCGT
>CADCUU010000384.1 GCA_902805995.1 uncultured Rubellimicrobium sp. | reverse complement strand
AAGATGCTCCTCCGGATCGTCGAGCCTACGGCGGGCCGGATCGTCTGGCGGTCCCCCGACGGGCGGGAGCATGACGTGACCGCCATGGGCAAGGCCGAGCTGGCCGAGTACCGGAAGGTCGTGCGGCTGGTGTTCCAGGACCCCTTCGCCTCGCTCAATCCCCGCATGAACGTCAAGCAGGTGATCGGCGACCCCCTTGTGGTCAGTGGGCGGTATCGGGGACGGGCGCTCGACGACAAGGTGGCGGAGCTTCTGGACCTCGTGGGCCTCGATCCGGCGGCGATGGAGCGCTACCCCCACGCCTTTTCCGGCGGGCAGCGGCAGCGCATCGGCATCGCGCGGGCCCTCGCCCTCGATCCGCAGGTCATCATCGCGGACGAGGCGACCAGCGCGCTCGACGTGTCGGTGCGGGCGCAGATCCTCGACCTCCTGCTGTCCGTCCAGAAGCGGCTCGGCCTGTCGTATCTGTTCATCAGCCACGACATCTCGGTCGTGCGGTACTTCTGCGACCGGGTCGCGGTGATGCACCGGGGCCGGATCGTGGAAATGGGCGAGGCCGAGCAGGTCTGCACGGCTCCGCGCGATCCCTACACCCAGGCCCTGATCTCGGCCGTTCCCAGCCCCGACCCGCGCACCAAGCGCATGTCGGCGCGCACCCGCATGATTGCCTGAAGGACCCCACGTGCTCCGATTCTCAGCAAACCTGTCGATGCTCTATGCGGAGCATCCGTTCCTCGACCGCTTCGCGGCGGCCGCGGCCGATGGCTTCCGGGCTGTCGAATACCTTGGCCCCTACGACCACCCGCCCGAGGAGGTGGCCCAGGCGCTGGACCGCGCGGGGCTGGAGCAGGCCCTGTTCAACCTGCCCTCCGGCGACTGGGCGGGGGGCGAGCGGGGCCTGGGCGGGCTGCCGGGCCGGGAGGGTGAGTTCCGCGCAGGGGTGGAAAACGCCATCCGCTACGCGCAGGCGCTGGGCTGCGGGCAGGTCAACTGCCTGGCCGGGATCGCGCCTGCGGGGGCCGAGACGGCCCATGAGGCGGTGCTGGTCGAGAACCTGAAGTTCGCCGCCGACCGGCTGGGCGAGGCCGGGCTGCGCCTGCTCTTGGAGCCCATCAACACCCGCGACATTCCGGGCTTCCTCGTCACCGGGACGGATCAGGCGCTGCGGATCATGGACGCGGTGGGGTCGGGCAACCTCTGGCTCCAGTACGACTTCTACCACATGCAGATCATGCAGGGCGACCTGTGGTCGACCTTCGAGCGGCTGCGGGACCGGATCGCGCATGTGCAGGTCGCCGACAATCCGGGGCGGAACGAGCCCGGGACCGGCGAGATCAACTACGAGTTCCTGCTCGGCCGGCTCGACGCCTCGGGCTACGCGGGCTTTGTCGGCTGCGAGTACCGGCCCCGGGCCGGGACCTCCGAGGGGCTCGGCTGGATCAGGTCATGGATGGGAGAGACGCGATGAGGATCGGGTTCATCGGGCTGGGCGTCATGGGACGTCCCATGGCGGGCCACCTGATCGCCGCCGGGCACGAGCTGGCGCTGCACCGCGTGAAGGAGGCGAGCCGTGCCCTTGTGGAGGCGGGCGGGACGGAGGCCGAGAGCGCCCGGGCCGCGGCCGAAGGGGCCGAGGCGGTGATCCTGATGCTGCCCGACACGCCCGACGTGGAGGAGGTGCTTTTCGGCGCGGACGGCGTCGCGCAGGGGATCGGTCCCGGCGCGCTCGTCATCGACATGAGCTCCATCTCTCCGGTCGCGACCAAGGCGTTCGCGGCCCGCATCGAGGGGCAGGGGGCGCTCTGGCTCGACGCGCCGGTTTCGGGCGGGGAGGCGGGGGCGAGGAACGCGGCCCTGACGATCATGTGCGGGGGGTCGGAGGAGGCGTTCGCCAAGGCCCGGCCGCTGCTGGAGGTCATGGGCAAGCGCATCACCCATGTGGGCCCGGCGGGCGACGGCCAGACGGCCAAGGTCTGCAACCAGGTCATCGTGGGCCTGACCATCGAGGCGGTGGCCGAGGCGCTGACGCTGGCGCGCGCCGCCGGGGCCGACCCCGCCCGCGTGCGGGAGGCGCTGCTGGGCGGATTCGCCGATTCCACCATCCTCAAGGTCCATGGGGAGCGCATGATCGCTGAAACCTTCGACCCGGGATTCCGCATCCGCCTGCATCGCAAGGACATGAGCCTTGCCGTGGAGGCCGCCCGTGCGCTGGACCTCGCCTTGCCCAACGCCGCCGCCGTCCAGCAGCTCATGAACGCCGCCGTGGCGCGCGGGGACGGCGACCTCGACCATTCCGCCCTTATCCGCACGCTGGCCGCCCTGTCGGGCCGCTGAGGAGTTTCCCAATGCCGCCGATCCCGCCCCAGGTGCCCTTTGGCGCCGTCTACTTCCGCAAGTCCAACCCGCCGCGCGAGGATTGGGCGCGCGACTATGCCGTGGCCGCCCAGGACGGCCTCAATACCTTTCGCCACTGGTTCATGTGGTCGGCCATCGAACGCGCGCCGGGCCGCTACGACTGGGACGACTGCGACCGGCAGCTCGACCTCGCGGCCGAGAACGGCCTGCGCACGGTCATCGCGGAGCTGACGCATACGGCGCCGGACTGGGCCTATCGCCGGTTCGCCCATGCGCGGCAGCTTCGTGCGGACGGCACGCCCATGCCGTCGATCATGGGGGTGTCCGCCGCGACCGGGGGATTCGCGCCCAACGGCGGCGGCGGCGGCTCGCTGACCTTCAACTGCCCCGTGCGTCCCGCGCTGCACGATGCGGCCGCCTTCCAG
>CADCUU010000383.1 GCA_902805995.1 uncultured Rubellimicrobium sp. | reverse complement strand
GGGCCGGAGCGTCCGCCCGGGCTTTACGCGGGCGAGGATCGCAGGATCGCGGTCAACGCAATCACCGCCGAGACGGCGCTGGCCCCCGTGGCCTGGCCGGATTCGGTGCGGGTGGAGGGACTGGAGATGGCGCGCGAGATTCCGTTGAAGGGCGGCCTCCTGACGCTGGCGCTGGGCCTCCTCCTGGTAGATGTCCTGGCCTCGCTTCTGCTCTCCGGGCGCCTTCGCGGGCCGAGCCGGGGTGCCGTGGCAGCAATTCTCGCGGCCTTTATGCTCGGCGCGCCCGACCCAAGCGCCGCGCAGGACGCCCCCGCCGCCGAAAACGCTCCCGCGACGCAAGACGCCGCACCGGAGGAGGTGCCCGAGGAGTTCGCCCTCGCCGCGACCGAGCAGGTGGTCCTCGCCCATGTGCTCACCGGAGACGCGCAGGTGGACGAGGTGGCCGAGGCGGGCCTTCTCGGCCTCTCGAACACGCTCTGGGCCCGGACCGCCGTGGAACCAGCCGCCCCCATGGGCGTGGACTTGGAAGCCGACGAGATCGCCTTCTTCCCCTTCCTCTACTGGCCCGTGACCGCCGACATGGCGCTGCCGTCCCGTGCGGCCTACGAGAAGCTGAACCGCTACCTCGCCACCGGGGGCATGATCCTCTTCGACACGCGGGACGCCGACATGGGCGGCTTCGGCACCGCCACGCCCGAAGGCGAGCGGCTCCAGGCTATCGCCCGCGGCCTCGACATCCCGCCCATCGAGCCCATCCCGGCGGACCACGTCCTGACGCGCACCTTCTACCTCCTTCAGGAATTCCCCGGCCGCTACAACGACCCCGGCATCTGGGTGGAGGCCTCGGACCCCGAGGCGGAGCTTGGCGAGGGGATGCCCTTCCGCGACCTCAACGACGGGGTGACGCCCGTGGTGATCGGCGGCAACGACTGGGCCTCGGCCTGGGCGGTGGACGAGGGGGGCGCGCCGCTCCTCCCCGTGGGCCGTGGCATGGCGGGAGAGGAGCAGCGCGAATACGCGCTCCGCTTCGGCGTCAACCTTGTGATGCACGTCCTCACGGGGAACTACAAATCCGACCAGGTCCATGTCCCCGCTCTCCTGGAGCGGCTGGGGCAGTGACGTCGCCCTGGACCGGACCCATGCGCATTCTCGCCAAAGCGAAGGAACAGGTCTGACATGACCGTGGATCAGATCGTCCTCGACCCGCTGCTGCCTTGGGTAATCGTCTGGGCCGCCCTCGCCCTCGTGCTTCTTGCCGTGGCCTTGGCCGCGTGGCGGGGGCTCGCGGGCTGGTGGCTGCGGGGCCTCGCGGGGCTCGCGCTGCTGGCCGCCCTCCTCAACCCGTCCCTGCAGGAGGAAGAACGCGAGCCGCTCACGGACATCGTGGTCGCCGTGGTGGATGAAAGCGCCTCGCAGCGCGTCTCCGACCGCCCCACGCAATCCGAGGAGGCGCTCGCGCATCTGGAGGCCGAGGTCGCGGGCCGCGAGAACACCGAGCTTCGGGTCGTCCGCGTGGGCGACGCCGAGGGCGACGGCGGCTCCCTTGTCATGGGCGCGCTGGCCGAGGCCTTGGCGCAGGAGCCGCAGGGCCGCATCGCGGGCATGGTCCTCATCACCGACGGGCAGGTCCACGACCTCCCCGCCGCGCCCGGCCTTCCCGCGCCGCTCCACACCCTTCTCACGGGGCGCGAGGGTGACTGGGACCGGCGCGTCGTGGTCCGCAACGCCCCCGCCTTCGGCATCCTCGACGAGGAGATCATGTTGACGGTGCGGGTGGAGGACCAGGGCGCCGCCCCGGGCGAGACGAGCGCCCCCCTGACCATCGCCATCGACGGCGGCGCGCCCATGAGCTTCGACGTCCCCGTGAACGAGGACATGGAGCTTCCCCTCGTCCTGCCCCATGGCGGCATGAACGTCCTCCAGTTCGAGACGCCCGAGTCCGAGGGCGAGCTGACCAACCGCAACAACGCCGCCGTCATCCAAATCAACGGCGTCCGCGACCGCCTGCGCGTGCTCCTGGTGAGCGGGGAGCCCCATCCGGGCGAGCGGACCTGGCGCAACCTTCTCAAGTCCGATGCCTCGGTCGACCTGGTGCACTTCACCATCCTCCGCCCGCCCGAAAAGCAGGACGGCGTCCCGGTGGAGCAGCTCTCGCTCATCGCATTCCCGACCTACGAGCTGTTCGTCGAGAAGCTCGACGACTTCGACCTCGTGATCTTCGACCGCTACCGGCGGCAGGGCATCCTGCCCAACGAATACCTCCAGAACGTCGCGGACTACGTCTCGCGCGGAGGCGCGGTGCTGGTCGCAGGCGGCCCCGAATACGCGAGCGCCGAGTCCGTCCACCGCAGCCCGCTCGGCGCGGTGCTGCCCGGCGCGCCCACCGCACGGGTGCTGGAGGAAGGGTTCGTCCCCCTCCTCACGGACCTCGGCCAACGCCATCCCGTGACCGAGGGGCTGGAGGGCTATGCCCCGCACGAGACGGCGGAGGACGGCACGCCCGGTTGGGGCCGCTGGTTCCGGCTCATCGACGTGCAGCCCACTCCCGAGGCCTCGGCGGTCATGCAAGGGCCTGAAGGTCGTCCGCTCCTCCTCCTGAGCCGCGTCGGCGAAGGGCGCACGGCGCTGCTGGCCACCGATCACGCCTGGCTCTGGGATCGCGGTTTCGAGGGTGGCGGTCCGCAACTGGAGATGCTGCGCCGGCTCGCCCACTGGCTCATGAAGGAGCCCGAGCTGGAGGAGGAGGCGCTCTGGGTCGAGCCCGCGGGTCAGACCATGCGCATCATCCGCCGCA
>CADCUU010000382.1 GCA_902805995.1 uncultured Rubellimicrobium sp. | reverse complement strand
TTCGCGGCCCAGTGAGGTGGAGCCGGAGACCGGTTCACGGCACCTCGGTCAGCGGCAGCTTCGCGCGGATGAACTCAGCCGCGGCCTTGGGGGGCAGGGCAGGGGCGCGGCGGGAGGAGGGGCCGGACATGCCCGAAAGGGTAGGGGCGCGGCCGCCGTGCCGCAAGCGGGCCCCGGCCTATCGCGGCTCCTCTGGAACCCTTGCGCGGCGGGGCCTAGATAGGCCGGGCATCCCCAGGGAAGGACCAGGAATGGCGCGGATTACCTATGTCGAGCATTCGGGCAAGGAGCATGTCGTGGACGTGCCCAACGGCCTCACCGTCATGGAAGGCGCACGGGACAACGGCATCCCTGGCATCGAGGCGGATTGCGGCGGGGCCTGCGCCTGTTCGACCTGCCATGTCTACGTCGACCCGGCCTGGGTGGGAAAGCTGCCCAAGAAGGACCCGATGGAGGAGGACATGCTCGATTTCGCCTACGAGCCCGATCCCGCGCGGTCCCGCCTGACCTGCCAGATCAAGGTGACGCCCGCCCTCGACGGGCTGCGGGTGCAGATGCCCGAAAAGCAGATCTGAGGTCATGCGGTCCCCGGTCGGGGACCCTCCGGGGCGACGGACGGCTTAGCCCCCTAAGGCGAGCAGGGCCGCCATCTCCGACAGTTGCTGGGCGGCGCCGCAGGTGTCGCCTGTCTGGCCCCCCAGGCGCGCCCGCACGATCAGCGCCCAGCCTGCCGTGACCACCAGCGCTGCAAGGGCCGCCCCCACGCCCGCCCAGCCCGCGACAATCAGCGCCACCATCAGCGCCACGGCTCCGGCCAGCGCTAGCGTCGCTCCTTGCGGGCGGCCCACGAGCCGCGACAGCCCCCCTTCCCGTGCGGGGGGCAGCGCCCAGAGAAGCGCCACCATCGGCCAGCGGCTGATCGCCCCCACGGCGATGAGGGCTGACCACGCCGACCCTTCCGCCAACAGCGCCGTCAGGGCCGTCCAGCGGATCAGCACCGACAGGATCAGCGCCAGCGCGCCGTAGCTGCCGATGCGGCTGTCCTTCATGATTTCCAGCCGCCGTTCGCGTGTCGCGCCGCCCCAGAGACCGTCCACGCTGTCCGCGAGCCCGTCCTCGTGCAGCGCCCCGGTGGCGAGGGCCTGCGCCGCCAGTGCGACCGCCGCCGCCACGCCCGGAGACAACCCTACCCAGATCGCAACCGAAGCCAGCGCCGCGGCCCAGAGCCCCACAGCCGCACCTGCGATGGGCCAGGCCCAGGCCGCCGCCGCGCCCCGGTGCGAAGCGAGGCGGGGCGTGGGGAATCGCGTCAGAAACCCAAGGGCTTCCGCGATGTCAGCGCCGCGCATGGATGTCAGGTGTGGCATCCCCTAGTTCCCTTCCTTGCGCCGAAGCTCTAGGCAGGCGGGAGCCCGAACGCAACGAGGATGCCCATGGCCCCCTTCAAGACCCTCGCGGAGTTCCGCGAGGTCCTGGCCGCCGCGCCGGCCTGCAACCATTCTGCCCGAGAGCAGGCCGAGGCCCGCAACGACCGGCTCACCAAGCCCCCCCGCGCCCTGGGCCGGCTGGAGGAGCTGGGCGTCTGGCTCGCAGGGTGGCAGGGCACGCCGACGCCGCGCGTGCGCAACCCCCAGGTCGCGGTCTTCGCGGGCAATCATGGCGTGAACGCCCGGGGCGTGTCGGCCTTTCCGTCCGAGGTCACGGCCCAGATGGTCGCGAACTTCCAGGCCGGGGGCGCCGCGATCAACCAGATCGCCCGCAGCGTCGGCGCGCGCATGACCGTCCACCCCATCGACCTCGACCGGCCTACCGCGGACTTCACCCAAGGTCCGGCCATGAGCGAGGAGGACTGCGTCGCGGCCCTCTTGGTGGGCTGGAACGCGCTGGAGGAGGGGACCGACCTCCTCGTCGCCGGAGAGATGGGGATCGGCAACACGACCGCGACCGCCGCGATCTGCGCCGCGCTCTTTGGCGGCAACGGGCGCGACTGGGTCGGCCGAGGCAGCGGGATCGATGACTCGGGCCTGATCCGCAAGGCCGAGGCGGTGGATGCCGGCCTCGCCGCCAACCCCTCGGCGCGGCAGGACGCGCTGGAGGCGCTGCGCTGCTTGGGCGGGCGCGAGATCGCCGGCATGGCCGGCGCCATCGCCCGCGCGCGGGTCGAAAGCGTGCCCGTGATCCTCGATGGCTTCATCTGCACCTCGGCGGCGGCAGTCCTCCACCGTGCGATCCCCGGCGCGCTCGACCACGCGCAGGCGGGCCACCAGAGCGCCGAGATGGCGCACCGCAACATGCTCCTGAAGCTGGAACTGGACCCGATCCTCACGCTGGGGATGCGGCTCGGCGAAGGGTCGGGCGGGACGCTCGCGGTCGCCGTGGCCCGCGCCGCTGCCGATTGCCTGTCCGGCATGGCCACCTTCGAGGAAGCGGGCGTCAGCGGCTAATCGCCCTGGGCGCGTTAGCGGCCAGACGTCCCCGCTTGCGGGCTCAGCTGTCGTCCCTTCGCGACGGGCGATGACCCCGGAGCGCGGCCTCCAGATCCTCGTCGAGGAGGCGTGCCCGGGCGAGGTAGGCCTCGTTGTCGTGGGTTGGCGTGCCGGGACGCCAGAGCTGGGCCAGCTCTGCCATCGCGGCGCGGTCGTGGAGGGCGAAGGCCTCCTCCGCTCGCATCGCCGCCTCGGCCTCGTGGCCCAGCGACTCAAGGACGTGCCGCCCCGCCCGCAGCGACGCCTCGAAGGTTTCCCGCACCACCTCGTCCGCGCCGGCATTGGCGAGGGCATGGGCGTGCTCCCGGTC
>CADCUU010000381.1 GCA_902805995.1 uncultured Rubellimicrobium sp. | reverse complement strand
TCACGCTCGCGGCGGCACCGCTCGGGGTGCTCCTCAACCTCCAGGGGCCGGCCTTTGGATGGCTGGTGCTGACTCTCGCGCTGGGCACGCCCGCCCTGTCTATCATTGGCACGTTTGGGGCGGCGCTGACCGTGGGTCTCCGGCGCGGGGGGCTCCTGCTGTCGCTGCTGGTCCTACCCCTTTATGTCCCGACCCTCATCTTCGGGGCCGAGGCCGCGCGGCGCGGGGCTGAGGGGCTGGAGAACGGCACGCCCCTCCTCATGCTCGCGGGGATCACCGCGGGGAGCGTGGCCCTGCTGCCCTTCGCCGCAGGGGCGGTCCTGAGGATCAACCTCCGCTGATCGGGCATTGAGGCAGGGCGCGCGCATGACTATTGAAGCCCCATGTCGATCTGGGAATACGCCAACCCCAAGAAGTTCATCGCGACCACGACGCCCCTGATCCCATGGGCGTTCGGTCTCGCGGGGCTGTGCCTTGTCGTGGGGCTGTCCTGGGGATTCTTCCTGACCCCGGACGATTACCGGCAGGGCTCCACGGTCAAGATCATCTACCTGCACGTGCCCTCGGCCATGATGGCGATCAACGCCTGGGCCATGATGCTTGTCGCGTCGCTGATCTGGCTCATCCGGCGGCACCATGTGTCGGCGCTGGCCGCCAAGGACGCGGCACCGGTGGGGCTGACCATGACGCTCATCGCGCTCTGGACCGGGGCGGTCTGGGGGCAGCCGATGTGGGGGACGTGGTGGGCTTGGGACCCGCGCCTCACGGCCTTTCTGATCCTGTTCCTGTTCTACCTGGGCTACATCGCCCTGTGGGAGGCGATCCCGGACCCTGACCAGGCGGCGGACCTCACCTCCGTCCTGTGCCTCGTGGGGTCGGTTTTCGCGATCCTGTCGCGCTATGCCGTGAACTGCTGGAACCAGGGCCTGCATCAGGGCGCGTCGCTCTCGCTGGATGCCGAGGAGAACATCGCGGACATCTTCTGGGTGCCGATCCTTGTCTGCATCGCGGGGTTCGTGCTGCTCTTCATCGCGCTGGTGCTGCTGCGGACGGGGACGGAGATCCGCCTTCGCCGCCTCCGCGCGCTGGAGCGTCAGGCCCAGAGGTCCGCCGCATGATGCCCGAGCTTGGCAAATATGCCTTCGAGGTCCTGTCGGCTTATGGCGTCAGCATCGCGCTTCTTCTTGGTCTGACAGGGTTGAGCGTGCGCCGATTCCGCCGCGTGCGGGCGGAGATGGAGCGGGTGGAGAAGGGCCGGAATGGCTAAGGTGTCGCCGTTCGTGCTGATCCCGCCCGTGGCCTTTGCCGCGCTGGCGGGCCTGTTCGCCGCCGGGATGCTGCGCGACGACGGGCAGGAGCTTCCCTCGGCCCTTGTCGGCCAGATCGCGCCTGCCTTCCCCGAGACCCCGCTCCCCGGCTACCCGCTGCCCGAGGGCGGCGTGCTGGCGGATGGCGAGGTCAAGCTCGTCAACTTCTTCGCGTCATGGTGCGCGCCGTGCCGGCTGGAGCATCCGGTGCTGACCGCGCTCGCGGAGCAGGGGGTGCCGGTTTACGGCATTGCCTACAAGGACAGCCCCGGGAACACCGCCGACTTCTTGGAGGAGCTGGGCAACCCGTACCAGGGCATCGCGCAGGACCCAGACGGGCGCGCCGCCCCCGACTGGGGGCTGTACGGCGTGCCGGAGACGTTTGTGCTGGCGGGGGATGGGACGGTCATCGACCGGATGCCCTTCCCGCTGACGCCGGAGCTGGTGGAATCGCGGCTGCGCCCCGCCTTGGCGGAAGCGCAGGGCAACTGATCCCCAACGAATAAAGGGACAAGGCCGACGGAACCTTGCCCCTTTCCATTCAGATCATGACGGAGCCCTCCGGAGAGGGCTCCACCAGCCGATTACGCCGCCTTGGCGAGGTTGCGCAGCACGTAGTGCAGCACGCCGCCGTTCTCGATGTACTCGATCTCCACGGCCGTATCGATCCGGCACCGCAGGGTGATGTCCCGGCGCGTGCCGTCGGCGTATTCCACGATGGCCGGGACCAGCATCCGCGGGGTCACGGTGTCGAGGCCGCCGATGGAGACCTTCTCGTCGCCCTTCAGGTTCAGGTCGCGGCGCGTCATGCCTTCGGTGAACTCGAACGGGATCACGCCCATGCCGACGAGGTTGGAGCGGTGGATGCGCTCGAACGACTCGGCGATCACGGCCTTGACGCCTAGGAGAGCCGTGCCCTTGGCCGCCCAGTCGCGCGAGGAGCCCGCGCCGTATTCCACGCCCGCAAAGATCACGAGCGGCGTGTCCGTCGCCTGATGCGCCATGGCGGCGTCGTAGATCGAGGTCTGCTGCCCGTCGGGGCCGAGGGTGTAGCCGCCCTCCACGCCGTCCAGCATCTCGTTCCGGATGCGGATATTGGCGAAGGTGCCGCGCATCATGACCTCGTGGTTGCCGCGACGGCTTCCGTACGAGTTGAACTCCCGCACCGGGACCTGACGCTCCACGAGGTAGCGCCCGGCGGGGGTCGTTTCCTTGAAGGAGCCCGCGGGCGAGATGTGGTCGGTCGTAACCATGTCGCCCAGGATGGCCAGCACCCGCGCCTGGAGGATGTTGCCGATGCTGCCCTTTTCACGTCCCATCCCACGGAAGTAGGGCGGGTTCTGGATGTAGGTCGAGGCGGCCGGCCAGTCGTAGGTTTCCCCGCCGGACACGGACACGCCCTGCCAGCGCTCGTCGCCCTTGAAGACGTCGGCGTACTTGGACAGGAACGCCTCGCGCGTGACGGTCCGCTCCACAAGTTCGGCGATCTCGGCCTGGGTCGGCCAGAGGTC
>CADCUU010000380.1 GCA_902805995.1 uncultured Rubellimicrobium sp. | reverse complement strand
AGCGCTGGCATTCACGCTCACCTTGAGGCAGGTTGCGCGCATGAGCCTTGCCGAGATCCAGACCCTGTCCGTCGTGCCTGCGTCGCCTGTCGGGGTGGCCGCGCCGCCGCGTGCCTGGGGGGAGGTGCGGCTGTCTGCGCGGCGGCATGGGGCGGTGTCGCGGCTCGGGGAGTTGCGGCAGCAGGGATCGCTCAAGGCGCTGTTCCCGCGCGGGGCGGGGCCGGCGCTGGAGGCGGTGACGCTGAACACGGCGGGGGGCCTGACCGGCGGGGACCGGATGGCGATAGCGGCGCGGGCCGAGGCGGGGGCGCGGCTCGTCCTCACCACCCAGGCGGCTGAGAGGGGCTACCGCGCGGCGGGCGACCCCCCGGCGGAGGTCGAGGCGCGGCTTTCGGTGGAGGAGGGCGCGCGGATCGACTGGCTCCCCCAGGAGACGATCCTGTTCGACGGGGCGCGGCTTTCGCGCAGGCTGTCGGTGGATCTGGCCGGGACGGGGGAGTGTCTTCTGGTGGAGCCGCTGCTGTTCGGGCGGCTCGCGCATGGGGAGGAGGTCCGGGGCGGGACCTTTGCGGATCGCTGGGAGGTTCGGCGGGACGGGCGGCTTCTGTTCGCGGACGCGCTGCGGATGGAGGGCGACATGGCGGCGGCCTTGGATCGGCCCGGGGTGGCCGGAGGGACGCGGGCGATGGCGTCGGTGCTGTTCGCGGGGGCGGGGGCGGAATCGCAACTGCCCAAGGTTCGGGCACTTCTGCCGCCCGAAGGGGGCGCGAGCCTGATCGAGGACGGGGTTCTGTTCGCGCGGCTGGTGGCGGCGGACGGCTTCGCCTTGCGCAAGGTTCTCCTTCCGCTCATCACCGCGCTCACGGGCATGGCCCTGCCCAAGGTCTGGAGGCTCTGATGCAACTTACCCCGCGCGAAAAAGACAAGCTTCTCATCTCCATGGCGGCGGAGGTCGCCCGGCGGCGCCTGTCGCGGGGGGTGAGGCTGAACTATCCGGAGGCCATCGCGTTGATCACCGACGCCGTGGTCGAAGGGGCACGGGACGGGCGCAGCGTCGCCGACATGATGGAAGCGGGCGCGCAGGTGCTGACCCGGTCGCAGGTCATGGAAGGCATTCCCGAGATGATCCCCGAGGTGCAGGTCGAGGCGACCTTCCCGGACGGCACCAAGCTCGTCACCGTTCACGACCCTATCCGCTGAGGTTTTCCCATGACGCGTCCCCTGATTCCCGGAGAGATCGAGACGGCCGAGGGCGAGATCGCCCTGAACGAAGGCCGCGAGGCCGTGACGCTGATGGTCGCCAACACGGGCGACCGGCCCGTTCAGGTCGGCTCGCATTACCATTTCGCGGAGGCGAACGCGGCGCTGGACTTCGACCGGGAGGCGGCGCGCGGACGCAGGCTCGACATCGCGGCGGGGACGGCGGTGCGGTTCGAGCCCGGGCAGCGGCGGGAGGTTTCGCTGATCCCCTATGCGGGGGAGCGGGTGGTGCATGGGTTCCGTGGGCAGGTCGGGGGTGCGCTGTGAGGATCCTCGCGGGGGTGGTCCTTTTGCTCGCGGGGCCGGTGGCCGCGCAGGAGCATCCTTGCGACGGGGCCGAGACGCAGATCGACCTCAACGAATGCAGCTACGTCGCCTGGGAGCAGGCGGATGTGGAGCTGAACGAGGCCTATGCTGCGGCGATGGGCGTGGTCGAGCCTTATGGCGAACCGGCGCAGGAGGCGTTCCGCGACGCCCAGCGGGCCTGGATCGCCTTCCGCGACGCGGACTGCGCGGCGGAAGCGGCCCTCTGGGAGGGCGGATCGGCCGAGCCGATGATTCTTTATGGCTGCCTGGAGACGGTCACCTTGCAGCGCACCGACGATCTATGGGCCATTTCGGAGAGATGAGATGAGCATGATTCAACCCTGGCGCTCCACGGTCGCCCTGTGGTCCGAGATGGCGCTGGCGCCGTCCCGGGTCGCGCAGGCGCAGGCGCGAATGACGCTTCGCATGATGCAGGCGGCGAGCCCCTGGCGGATGCGGCTTGCGGCTGGCGTGGTCGGGACGGCCCCGGATGGGGAGGTGCGGGCGACGGCGACGGTGCTGACCCTCCCGGTGGCAGTGCAGCCGGTGGCGGACGCCGCCCGGACGGTGGTTGCCGAGGCGGCGCCGCTCGGGGAGGCTGTCGAGGCTGTCGAGGCTGTCGAGGCTGTCGAGGCTGTCGAGGGTGCGGCGGCGCCTTTGACGGAGGTGTCTGTCGAGGGTGCGGCGCCGCCGGAGCCTGCCGCGTTGGAGCAGAGCCCCTCTCAATCGGAGCCGGTCGCGGAGGTGCTGGCCGCGCCTGCGCAGGAAGACCACGCCGCCGTTCCGCGTGGGGCCCTGGCCGAAGCGAGCGCCGCGGCCCTGACGGTCGCGACGGCTCCGGTCGAGGAGATCCTGCACGGGACGCCGGAGGTTCTACCTCTGGAGCCGTTCGGAACCGCGGAGCCCGAAGAGGCGGACGGGGTCGAGGACCTGACCGAGGCGGCGATCCGGCCGCTGATCGCGATGGCCGAGGAGGCCGCCCCGGCGGCGGAGCCCGTCCTTGGGATGGCCACAGCACCTGACTCCTCTCGCAGGTCGCCGGCGTCGGCGCGCAAGTCCCGCGGCCAGCGCAACGTTTGAGGGGGGCACGACGAATGGACCCCTTTCAGCCCTGGCGGCATACCCTGGCCTTTTGGACGATGATGTCGGAGGCGCAGACCGTGGTCGCGCTGCGCGTCCTCGGGATGTGGGGCGTCCTTCCGGCCGCCCCGAGCGAGCAGCACCGGATGATGGCCGAGAAGGGCCCGGCCTTTGTCGAGGCCG
>CADCUU010000379.1 GCA_902805995.1 uncultured Rubellimicrobium sp. | reverse complement strand
TGATTGCCCTCGCCGCGGCTCATGACCTCCTGACCAGGGCAAACTGGGAGGCGGCGGACCTCGGCGCTGCCGTGAGGGCCGCCCTGGAGCCCTTCGACCAGGAGCATCGCTTCGAGGTCGCCGGCCCCGACCTGCGCGTCCGTCCCCAGGCCGCCGTGAACCTGACCTTGGCCCTCCACGAGTTGGCCACCAACGCCAGCAAGTACGGAGCCCTTTCCAACAAGACCGGAACCGTGACGGTGACCTGGGACGTGTCTGAGGCGGAGCCGCCCATGTTCCGGCTGCTCTGGCGCGAATCCGGCGGCCCGGAGGTCACGGCCCCCTCGCGGTCGGGTTTCGGCTCCCGTCTCATCCAAAGGGGACTGAGCGGCGAATTGGGCGGGCCCGCCGTTCTCGATTTCGCGCGTGACGGCCTCGTCTGCTCCATCGAGGCGCCGATCGCGAACCTTCAAGCTCAGCCCGAGAAGGTCTGACACGGGGGGGCAGTCAGCCCTCTGGTGCGGGTTGAGGCGTCGAAAGGCCACGCCGCCCGGCAAGGGGCCGGCTCCAATCTGACGAACCACGCAAACCCGGCACTTGCTCTGGCGCATGTTCCCTCCATTTCGACACGGAGCAGGAAAAGGAGCAGCCAATGCGAACGCTCATGGGATTCGTCATCACCGGCCTGATCGCCGCCGCGGGCGCCCAGGCCCAGGACGCCGCCGGTCAGGAGCCCCTCCGGGTGGGCATGTCGGGCGGCTACTTCCCCTTCACCTTCGTGGAGCAGGACCAGCTTCAGGGATTCGAGGTCGACTTCATGAACGCCGTGGGCGAGCAGATCGGCCGCCCCGTGGAGTTCGTCACCATGTCATTCTCGGGTCTGATCGGCGCGCTCGAATCCGGGCGAATCGACACGGTCGCGAACCAGATCACCATCACGCCCGAGCGGGAGGAGGCCTTCGTCTTCACCCAGCCTTATGTCATCGACGGCGCC
Source organism: uncultured Rubellimicrobium sp. (assembly GCA_902805995.1). Classification (GTDB taxonomy): domain Bacteria; phylum Pseudomonadota; class Alphaproteobacteria; order Rhodobacterales; family Rhodobacteraceae; genus Rubellimicrobium. The sequence goes on along the minus strand of CADCUU010000379.1, from coordinate 11,220 downwards.
CAGATCGTCGTGCAGGAGGGCAACCCCGAAGGCATCCAGAGCCCCGACGACCTGAGCGGCCGTTCAGTCGCGGTGAACCTCGGCTCCAACTTCGAGCAGCTCCTGCGCGAGCTCCCCAACGCAGGCGAAATCGACATCCGCACCTACGAGAGCAACCTGGAGCAGGACGTGGCGCTCGGGCGCGTGGATGCCTTCGTGATGGACCGCGTGTCCACGGCCACGGTGATCCAGGAAAGCGGCCAGCCGCTCGAACTGGCGGGGGAGCCCTTCAGCGAGATCCAGAACGCCCTGCCGTTCCGCAGCGACGAAGAGGGGCAGGCGCTCCGGGACGAGGTCGACGCGGCGATCACGACGCTCAAGGAAGACGGCACGCTGAGCGAGATCTCCACGAAGTGGCTGGGCCTCGACGTGACGACCCCCGGCGAGGGCGGAGATGCCCCCGCCGAAGCCGCCCCCGCCGAAGCCGAGGCGACCGGCACGGAGGCGGCTCCGACCACGACCGAAGGCGCGACGACCGACGGCGCCGAAGCCACGGCGACCGAGTGACGGCATGGGCACGCTCGACCTGGACTTCATGCTGGGTCTCGTGCCCATTCTCCTTCGCTACCTGCCGCTGACCCTCGGCATGGCGCTGGCGGCGATGGTGCTGGCGCTCGCTCTGGCGGTGGTGCTGGCCATGGTCCGGGTGCTCCGGCTCCCGGTCCTCGACCAGATCGTGATGGGCTTCGTGAGCTTCTTCCGGGGGACGCCGCTCCTCGTGCAGTTGTTCCTCTTCTACTACGGGCTGCCGCAGATCATCCCCGCCTTCAGCGCGATCAACGGCATCACCGCCGCGATCATGGGCATCACGCTCCATTTCGCGGCCTACATGGCCGAAAGCATCCGTGCCGCGATCCTGGGGGTCGACCGCAGCCAGTGGGAGGCGAGCCAGGCCGTCGGCATGACCCAGCTTCAGGCGCTGCGGCGCATTATCCTGCCCCAGGCTGCGCGCATCGCGGCGCCGACGCTGCTCAACTACTTCATCGACATGATCAAGGCCACGTCGCTCGCTTTCACCCTCGGCGTCACCGAGATGATGGGTGCCGCGCAGAAGGAGGCGGCGAGCAGCTTCCGCTACTTCGAGGCATTCCTCCTCGTGGCGATCATCTACTGGGCCGTGGTGGAGACGCTGTCCACCGTCCAGCGACGGCTGGAGCTTCGCATGAACCGGGCGCTCGCACGATGATCGAGGTGAGGGGCCTGACCAAGCGGTTCGGCGGCACGGCCGTCCTGAACGGCATCGACCTGACCATCCGCCCAGGCGAGCGGATCGTGGTGATCGGGCCTTCGGGCACCGGCAAGTCCACGCTCCTTCGGTGCCTCAACTTCCTCGACCGGGCCGAGTCCGGGACCATCCGCGTGGGCGATCTGACGGTGGACGCCGCGCGGGCGACCAAGGCGCAGATCATCGCGCTCCGCCGCCGGACAGCCTTCGTCTTCCAGAACTACGCGCTCTTCGCCAACCGCACGGCCCGCGGCAACATCGCCGAGGCGCTGGTGACCGTGAAGCGCCTCCCCAAGGCGGAGGCCGATGCGCGCGCCGACGCCGTCCTGCGGGATGTGGGCCTCAGCGACAAGGCGGAGGCCTACCCGGCCGCTCTGTCCGGCGGTCAGCAGCAGCGCGTGGGCATCGGCCGGGCGCTGGCCCTCGACGCGCAACTCATGCTCTTCGACGAGCCGACCTCCGCTCTCGACCCCGAATGGGTGGGCGAGGTCCTGAGCGTGATCCGCCGCGTGGCCGAGCGGCACCAGACCATGCTGATCGTGACCCATGAGATGCAGTTCGCCCGGGAGATCGCCGACCGCGTGATCTTCATGGAAGGCGGGCGCATCGTGGAGGAGGGGCCTCCCGCCCAGATCTTTGACGCCCCTCGCGACCCCAGAACCCAGGCGTTCCTGCGCCGCGTACGGTAGGCGTTTCGGCCGCGCACCACTGGGGCGGCTCTCGGTACTATCTCACGATCATCCACCCGGTCGGCTTCAGACCTGCCTCGATCATGGACCGACAGGGTCCGGCTGCTGTGCCGCACGGCCGCTGCGACACGCCATCCGCTCGCATCTTGTGCGGAACCTGCGCACCTGCCTGAAAATGTGGCATCTGCGCCGAAAACACCACAATCGCGGACTGCACGCCGTTGCGCCTCGGAGAACGCGGTCCTTTGCTCGCCTCAGGGCAGGCTCAGCCGCCCTACGAACATCGCGCGGGGCCGGTCCGGCCAGACATGAACCCCGCGCGACGGCAGCAAGAAGGGCTGCGGCTCAAGGATAACCGAGGGCCCGGCGCGCGCAAGCGCCCGGGGACGCCCGGTCCTTGGCCCGGCCGCCAACAGGGAACCGGGACCAATGAAGAAGACGATGATTTCCATCGCGGCGCTGGCCGCCTTCGGCACGACCGCCGCCGTGGCGCAGGACGCGTGCCCCATCAAGGTCGGGGTGCTCCACTCCCTGTCCGGGACCATGGCGATCTCGGAAACGACGCTCAAGGACACGATGCTGATGCTCATCGAGCAGCAGAACGCGGCAGGCGGCCTGCTCGGCTGCCAGATCGAGCCCGTGGTCGTGGACCCCGCCTCCAACTGGCCGCTCTTCGCCGAAAAGGCGCGCGAGCTGCTGACCGTGGATGAGGTGGACGTGATCTTCGGGGCCTGGACCTCGGTGTCGCGCAAGTCCGTGCTGCCCGTGCTCGAAGAGCTGAACGGCCTCATGTTCTATCCCGTCCAGTACGAGGGCGAGGAGTCGTCCAAGAACGTCTTCTACACCGGAGCCGCGCCGAACCAGCAGGCGATCCCGGCGGTGGACTACTACCTGGAGGAGCTTGGCATCACGAAGTTTGCCCTGCTCGGCACCGACTACGTCTATCCGCGCACCACGAACAACATCCTGGCCGCCTACCTGGAATCGAAGGGCATCCCCGAAGAGGACATCTTCGTGAACTACACGCCCTTCGGCCAGTCCGACTGGGCGACCATCGTGTCCGACGTCAAAGCGCTGGCCGCCGACGGCGAGCCGGTGGGCGTGATCTCGACCATCAACGGCGACGCCAACATCGGCTTCTACAAGGAACTGGCCGCGCAGGGCATCTCCGCCGACGACATGCCGGTCGTGGCCTTCTCGGTCGGCGAGGAGGAGCTTTCCGGTCTCGACACCACGAACCTCGTGGGGCACCTCGCGGCCTGGAACTACTTCATGTCCGCCGACACGCCCGAGAACGCGGCCTTCATCGACGCCTGGCACGCCTATATCGGCGACGACGCCCGCGTAACCAACGACCCGATGGAGGCCCACTACATCGGCTTCAACATGTGGGTGCAGGCGGTCGAGCAGGCCGGCACCACCGACGTGGATGCGGTCACCGCCGCCATGATCGGCCAGGAAGGCCCGAACCTGACTGGCGGTACCTCTGTGATGCTGCCGAACCATCACCTGACCAAGCCGGTGCTGATCGGGGAGATCACCGCCGATGGCCAGTTCGACATCATCTCCCAGACCGAAGAAGTGCCGGGCGACGCCTGGACCGACTTCCTGCCCGAATCCGCCGTGCTCGAGGCCGATTGGGAAAAGCTGAGCTGCGGCATGTACAACACCGAGACGCAGACCTGCGTCCAGCTCACCTCCAACTACTGAGGAAAGGACGGGGGACCCGCCCAGCCCGGCGCATGACGCCGGGCCCTCGCCCCCGGATGCCGTCCCTGCGGACAGGCTTCGGGGGCGGGGCTACCCCCGAAGGCCCGGCATGCGCATCATTCTCGCCCTCCTCGCAGCGCTCTGGGCCGGTTCGGCCAGCGCGCAGACGCTTCAGGACCTGCTCCAGGCCGAGCCCGAAGCCATCTCGGACCCGTCGCGCCGCACCGTGGGCGAGGTTCTGGACAAGCTCGTGGACTCTGGCCTGTCCGAGGTGCCTGTGTTCCTTGAGCGCTGGCAGGGCAAGCAAGTCTTCCAGCGCCAGAGCGACGGCCTGTTCTTCTACGCCGAGGAGGAGGGCGACGGGCACATCCTCTACGACATCTCCACCGGAGAGGAGGTTGGCCGGACCGGCGAGCGCGAGTTGACCGCGCTCAAGCCCAACGCGGGCGTGCGCGCCGTCATCGGCTCCGCGCTAATCGAGTTCCAGCTGTCCGACCCCGATCCGTTGCGCCGTCAGGCCGCGCTCGCGGCGATCGCGGACGATCCCGCGCCGGACCATCTGGCGCCCCTTCGCGCCGCCATCCCCGGTGAGGAGGACCCCACGCTCCTCGCCCGCAAGGAACGGCTGGAGGCGCTCCTGTCCGCCCGGTTCGAGGAGGACCCCGACACCCGCGCCGCCGCCATCGGCCGGCTCGGCTCCGACATCTCGGTCGAGGCGCGCTCTGCCCTCAACCAGATCCTGGCGAGCGAGCCCAAAGTCGCCCCTGCAATCCCCGAGGGGGCCAACGTGGCCCAGGTGCTGGAGCCCGGCAGCGAAGCCCTCCCCCGTCAAGCCGCCTATTCCATGCTCGTCGAGGCAGGCCTCGCGCCGCCCCGCGTGACCGAATCCGAGATCCGCGACGCCCTCGTCGCCGCCATCGAGGGCGGCAAGGTCGGCGACGTGCCCTTGCCCACACTGAACACCGACGAGGCCCGCCACGCAGCCTACGACGCCATCGCCCCCGCCCGGGGGCTGCCGCCCCGCGTCACCGAACAGGAGGTCGCCGCCGCTCTCGCCGCCCATGCCTTCTGGGTGGACTATGCCGAACCCGACCGTGGCATCACCGCCGCCGCCGAACGGGCTCTCGCCTCCGCCGAAACGCGGGTCGCGGCCTGGCAGGGCGCCGACCTCCTGCTCGACGGGGTGTCGCTCGCGTCGATCTACTTCCTCGCTGCCATCGGCCTCGCCATCACTTTCGGGGTCATGGGCGTCATCAACATGGCGCATGGCGAGTTCATCATGATGGGCGCCTATACGGGCTATGTCGTGCAGACGCTGGTGCCCGACTACACGCTCTCGCTCCTCCTCGCGCTGCCCTTGGCCTTTGCCATCACCTTCGGAGCGGGCGTCCTGATGGAGCGTCTGGTGATCCGCCACCTCGCGCACCGCCCGCTGGAGACGCTGCTCGCCACCTTCGGCATCTCCATCGCGCTTCAGCAGATCGCCAAGAACATCTTCGGCACGCAGGCCCGGCCGCTCACTTCTCCGGCGTGGCTGGACGGGGCCTGGGTCATCAACGACGTCGCGGGCATCGCCTATATCCGCATCGCCATCTTCGTCCTGGCGCTCCTGTTCCTCGGCCTCATCCTCTTCATCCTCCGCCGCACGCGGCTTGGGCTGGAGGTCCGGGCCGTCACCCAGAACCCCGGCATGGCCGCCTCCATGGGGATCAACCCCGACCGGATCGGGATGCTCACCTTCGGCCTTGGCTCCGGGATCGCGGGCATCGCGGGCGTCGCCATCGGTCTTTACGCCAAGGTCACGAGCGAGATGGGCGCCGACTACATCGTCCAAAGCTTCATGACCGTGGTCGTGGGCGGCGTGGGCAACGTCTGGGGCACCCTCGCGGGGGCCGGGCTCATCGGCGGGTTCCAGAAATCGGTGGAGTGGCTCAACCCGTCCAACACGCTCGCCGCGCAGACCTTCATGATCCTGTTCATCATCGCCTTCATCCAGTTCCGGCCCCGCGGCATCGTCGCGATGAAGGGCCGCGCGGCAGGAGCCTGATCCCATGACCACCGCTCCCACCCCCGCGCTGCGGCCCCGCTTCGTCCTCGCCGGCAACTCCTCCGTGCTCTGGGCGCTCCTGATCCTCGCCGCCGTCACGCTGGGCGCGACTGTCCTGGCCGAGGCGGGGATGATCTCGACCTCCTTCGTCAAGACCCTGGGCAAGACGCTCTGCCTCTGTCTCGCCGCCGTCGCCATGGATGTGGTCTGGGGCTATTGCGGCATCCTGAGCCTCGGCCACATGGCCTTCTTCGGGATCGGCGGCTACGCCATCGGCCAGTGGCTGATGACGGCCCGCACCACCGACATCGTGGCGCTGAACCTCGCCGGCCAGCCGCTCCCGCCTACGCCGCGCGAGTTGGAGCAGGCCGTCGCCAACCAGATTTTCGGAGTCGTGGGCGCGGACGAGTTTCCGTGGATCTGGGCCTTCTCCGACAACCTCGCGCTGCAACTCCTTATGGTGGTGCTGGTCCCAGGGCTGCTCGCCGGGCTCTTCGGCTGGCTCGCCTTCCGGTCGCGCGTGACGGGCGTTTACCTGTCGATCCTGACGCAGGGCATGACGCTCGCCCTGTCGCTCTGGCTTTTCCAGAACGACTCCGGCCTCCGGGGCAACAACGGGCTCTCGGGCCTCCAGAACATCCCTGGCCTCGAAGCCTGGGGGCAGGACCGGCTCTCACTGGCCTTCCTCTGGGCCTCGGCCTTCGCGCTGGGGGCAGGCTACGTCCTCTTTGCCTGGCTCACCTCCGGGCGGCGCGGCAGCGTGGTCCGCGCGATCCGTGACGACGAGGCGCGGGCCCGCTTCCTGGGCTACGGAGTGGAGGGGATGAAGCTCCTCGTCTTCACCCTGACCGCCGTGGTCACGGCCATCGCCGGGGCGCTCTACTATCCGCAGGCAGGCATCATCAACCCGGGCGAGGTCGCGCCCTTGGCCTCCATCTACCTCGCCGTCTGGGTCGCGATCGGCGGGCGCGGGCGGCTCTACGGGGCGGCGCTGGGCGCGGCGCTCGTATCGCTCCTGTCGTCGTGGTTCACCGGGGGCGGCGCGCCCGACATCCCCCTGGGCTTCGCCACGATCCGCTGGACCGACTGGTGGACCGTCCTCCTCGGCCTGACCTTCGTGGCCGTGACGCTTCTTGCGCCCAAGGGCCTGGGCGGGCTCTTCGACCTCATCCCCCGCCGCGCCGACCGGCAGGGCGACTGGGGTCCCGACAACGGCGCTTGGCGCAAGGAGGAGGGCACGCCATGACCACGCTCCTGGAAGTGGACTCCATCTCCGTCGCCTTCGACGGGTTCAAGGCGATCAACGGACTGTCCCTGACCATCGAGGAAACCGGCCTACGCGCCATCATCGGCCCGAACGGCGCGGGCAAGACGACCTTCATGGACATCGTCACCGGCAAGACCCGGCCCGATTCCGGCCGAGTCCTCTGGCGCGGGGGCAGCCTCGACCTCGTGGGGCTGAGCGAGGCCCGGATCGCGCGGCTGGGCCTGGGCCGCAAGTTCCAGCGCCCCACCGTCTTCGAGGCGCAGACCGTGGCCGAGAACCTCGACATGGCGCTGAAGAATCCGCGCAACCCCCTCCGCGTGATCTTCGCTCGTCGCACCAGCGAGGACCGCGTCCGCGTGGAGGCCATCGCCGAGGAGATCGGGCTCCTCGGCCACTTGGGCCGCCGCGCCGGGGAACTGTCCCACGGCCAGAAGCAGTGGCTGGAAATTGGGATGCTCCTCGCGCAGGACCCGCGCCTTCTCCTCGTGGACGAGCCCGCCGCCGGGATGAGCGGGCCGGAAAGGGAGCACACCACCGACCTCCTCCGCCGCGCCGCCAAGACCCGGGCCGTCGTGGTGGTGGAGCACGACATGGAGTTCGTCCGCCGACTCGATTGCCGTGTGACGGTGCTCCATGAGGGGCGGGTGCTAGCCGAGGGCTCGCTCGACCATGTCACGTCCGACCAGGACGTGATCGACGTGTATCTGGGGCGCTGACATGCTGGAAATCCAGGGACTGACCCTCCGCTACGGCCAAAGCCGCATCCTCCACGGCATCGACCTCGTGGCCCGCCGCGGCGAGGTGACGGCAGTGATGGGCACCAACGGCGTTGGCAAGACGAGCCTCCTCAAGGCCATCGCCGGGCGCCACCCGTTCGAGAACGGGCGCATCACGCTCAATGGCCGCGACCTCGGGCATCTCACGGCGGCGCAGGCGGCCCGCGCGGGTATCGCCTACGTCCCCCAGGGGCGCGAGATCTTCCCGCTGTTGACCGTGCAGGAGAACCTCGAGGTCGGGTTCGCTTGCCTTGCGCGCGGCGCGCGGGAGGTGCCAGGCGAGCTTTACGAGCTGTTCCCGATCCTGCGCAGCATGAAGGACCGGCGCGGCGGCGACCTGTCCGGCGGCCAGCAGCAGCAGCTTGCCATCGCGCGCGCCTTGGTGACGCGGCCCCGGGTCCTCCTCCTCGATGAGCCGACGGAGGGCATCCAGCCCAGCATCATCAAGGACATCGGCCGCGTGATCGAGGCCCTGCGCGACCGGGGAGAGATCGCCATCGTCCTCGTGGAGCAGTACTTCGACTTCGCCCATGCTCTCGCCGACCACTTCGTCGCGCTGAGCCGGGGAGAAGTCACCCTGGCCCTCCCACGTGCCGAGGTCGCGCGGGAGCGGCTCCTGGAGGCGGTGTCGATCTGAGACGACCGGCGAGGCCCCCGCTCAGGCGAGGCCCGCCGGCAGGAGCGGCTTGGCCCGACCCCGCCTTGGCAGTCCCCAGGCCAATCGCATTGCCCAGTGCTGCACCCGCCCGGCCAGAAGCCCCAGTGCCACGCCACCCAGCACGGCTGCGCCATCAATGGCCCAGGCGGGCCCGCTCAGCCCCAGGGCAGGCATCATCACCTCGGGCACGAGCCGGTGGAGGAGGTAGATCAGGAAGCTCGCCTGCGCGACGGCAAGGATGGGCCGGTGAACCGGGAGGGGCAGGGGCATCCGGGGCAGGAACAGGAGCCACCCCACGACCCCCAGCAGCGACATGTACTTGATCCACGCCCCGTACCAGTTGCCGCCCATATAGGCGACGAAAGGCATGACGGCGGCGCTGGCCGCCAGCACGACCAGCCGACGTCGCAGCGTGTCCGCCGTCGCGACGCACCATCCGATCGCGCAAAGGTAGAAGACCCAGGGCAGGGTGAAGATCTGCCGCCCCCCGATGGGCCAAAGCTCCGGTCCCACGACCCGCGCCACCATCGCACCTCCCAGCAGCGCGAGGCCGAAGGGGAACGGATCGCGGGCCACGGCTTGCCGCAAGCGCGGCCAAAGGAACGGCACGGCCAATACCAGGAGCATCTGGGTGTAAGCCTCCACGAACCAGTAGAGATGCGGCAGCATCTCCCTCTGCGTCGGGTCCGCGATGCCCCAGTTCCCCACCAGGGCGACCGAGGCCCAGGGCACCTGTCCCCAGGCCAGCGCGTAGCCCGCCAGCACGAGGTAATACGCCCCCAGAACCCGCAGCAGCGGGCGGAAGAACCCGGCGAAGTCCCCTGCGATCAGCGCCGTCCGCTGGAAGCGCCCGACACCGAGGCCGATCAGCACGACCATGGCCGCCGCACCTCCATAGACCGGCCAGCCCGTCTGGTGCTGCGTGACCACGGCCAGGATCGCGAGCGCCCGCACGACGATGTCGCTGCCGAGAGAGGCGGCCCGTTTCCCGGACCGCGTCAACGCCCCAAGCTCGGCCAGCGTCATCCGCTCCCAGCCCTGGGGGACGTGCCCCAGGCAGCGCTGCAACTCGAGGCTCATCTCCACATGACGCAGGGAATCGCCCCCAAGGCCCGTGAAGCTGTCCGTCGGTCGGGGCTGCTTCGGGTGGAACACCTCGCGGAACGCCGCGACCACGTCCCCGTTCTGCGGCGCCGTGTCGGGTGCCTTCAGCGCGGAGTAGTCCACCTTGCCGGAGGACAGGCGCGGCAGTTCGGGCCATTTCCGCGCCTGGATGTGCCGGGCGGTAAGGCCGGTGATCCCGATAACCTGATCCGCGACCTCGGTCGCCCGCCGGTCGCCCACGAAGGCCACCACCAGCCTTCGGTCGTCCCCCGCCACGGCCGCCGTGATCCCCCGGGTAGCCAGCGCCGCCTCCACCGCGTCGTGACCGATGCGGAGGCCCGCAATCTTCGACATGCGCCTGAGCCGCCCCACGATGCGGTAAAGCCCGTCCCTGTCCCGCCGGGCGAGGTCGCCGGTCGGCAATTCCGCAGTCTCCGCCGGAAGGCAAAGATCGTCGCGCGCCTCGGCGTAGCCCATCATCACGTTGGGCCCGCTATAGATCAGCTCACCCTCCGCCTCGGGCCTGTCCAGCCGCCGCCCATCAGGGCCGCGCAGCGACAGCGCGCCTCCAGGGATCGCGACTCCGATGCTGTCCGCGTGGCTGTCGGCCAGATGCGGGGGTAGGTAGGCGATGCGGGCCGTGGCCTCCGTCTGGCCATACATCACGAAAAAGCGCCCGCCCCTCGCCGCGAGGTGCCGGTGATACTGGCGGACCAGATCCGGCGCGAGGCGTCCCCCGGCCACTGTCATCATCTGCAGGTCAGGCAGCGGGTGGTCGCGAAGACCTATGCTCTCCAGCAGGTCGAAAGTATGCGGCACGCCCGCCAGATTCGTGCAGCCCGCCTCCACCAGACCATCGAGGAACCCCGGCGACCGAACGGAGCAGGGATGCAGCCAGACGCTCGCCCCTACCGCGAGGTGCGAATGCAGCACCGACAGCCCGTAGGAGTAGTGGAGCGGCAGCACCAGGGCTGTGCGGTCGTCACTGGTCAGCCCAAGGTAGTCGGAGATGGCCGTCGCATTTGCCGACAGCGCCGCGCCCGAGAGCCGGACGGCCTTGCCCTGTCCCGTGCTCCCCGAGGTCTGCAACAGCAGCGACAGATCAGGATGCGGCGGCGTCCCAACGGGGCGTCCCGAGGGGAGGAACCGCCAGCGCCCATCCAGGCGGCGAAGGGTCAGATCCGGCTGGAATCGCGCCTCCAGTCCTTCGCGTGCGCCGAGGTCGCCTTGGGGCAGCAGCGCCACGGCATGCCCGGCCAGTAGCGCGCCCAGATAGGCCGCAATGGCCTGGGGGTCCGACGCCGCCTCCACCGCCACGAGCCGCTTCGGCCCCCCAAGGCGCCGGGCGACCGCCTCCGCTCGCTCCGCCAACTCCTCGTAGGTCACGGGCGCGCGGCCCGGCACGATCAGGGCAGGGCCCGAACCGAATCGGGCAAGGTCACGAACGAAGTCAGGGCTCATGGCGGGGGCTTCCATGGACATGGATCAAGCGCCCGTAGAATAGCCAAGCAAATGAGTCAACATTGCTGCTCGGTGTTTCCGCAGCGTCCCGAAATGCCATCGCTTGGTCTTGGCGGCCGGGACCGCATGACGCCAGCGCCCCGCTAGCGGTCCTTCATCCAGGCCAGCCCCAGTTGCAGCAGGAGGCCCGTCCCCAGCATCAGGCTGTCCAGCCCAAGGTCCTGCCCGGTCCTCGTCTTGATTC
>CADCUU010000378.1 GCA_902805995.1 uncultured Rubellimicrobium sp. | reverse complement strand
CGCCGCTCACCATCTACACCGGGCCCATCGACCACTTCTTCGGCTACCGCTTCGGGCCACTGCCCTATCGCAGCCTGAACTTCCGGCACGAGACGCTGGACCAGCGGCGGTTCCAGGACGTGGCGGTCGTCAACTACCCGGCCGAGGACGTGCCCTATACCCGGATCACCGAGTACAAGCACCTCACCGGGCAGACGCACCAGCAGACCTCGATCACCTACGAATACCCGTCGGCCGAAGGCGACCCGTACTACCCGATCCCGCGGCCCGAGAACCAGGCGCTGTTCAAGAAGTACGAGGCGCTGGCCCAGGCCCAGGACAACGTGATCTTCCTGGGGCGGCTCGGCACCTACCGCTACTACAACATGGACCAGGTCGTCGGTCAGGCGCTGGCCACCCATCGCCGGCTGGCGGAGCGGATGGCCGCGACGCAGACCGCGTCCTCCACGGCGGCCGAGTAAGGTCTCTACTCCGACAAAGCGGATGCGCGGCCGGTCCCCCAGGGGCCGGCCGTCGTCGTTTCGGGCCTGTACCGGCGGAAATCCGCGCCCCGCTGCGGCTCGCTGCACCTGCGGCAGCTTAGTTCGGACCCAGCCGGGCGCTTGCTGCGTTGCACCCCCGACCACCGAACGAGACTTGGGCCCCCAGGCCCCGATCCCCTGCGCGCCTGCGTTTCGGGGGCCGGGGGCCTGTGCCCGTTCATCCGAAAGGAGATCCCATGGACCGACGCCGTTCCGACTGGCTCCATCAGCCGCAGCCCTCCTGGCCACCGGAGGGCGAGATGCACGACCGCCTTCATGGCCGCCGGCCGAGCCACGCGACCTCCGTCCTGACCGAGCACAAGGTCGTGGCCGCCGCCGCGACGCTGGGCCTTGGCGCACTGGTGGGCCTTGCCGCCTATTCCATGCTGGGTGGCCCCTCGGCCCCTCAGGCCAAGCGCCAGACCGACTACCCGCGCCTGCCCGACGACGCTCCCGGCCGCACGGCCAAGCAGGCGAGCTTCGGCAGCTACAAGGTCACGGGCCGGTCCGTCACGATCAACCGGCCGCGGGCCGAGATCTACGCCTTCTGGCGCGATTTCCGCAACCTCGCACAGTTCATGGAGAACATTCAGGACGCCCGCGAAGTGTCCCCAGGCATTTCACAATGGACGATCCGCGCGCCGCTGGGCATGACCATGACGGTCAAGTCCCGCATCGTGAACGACCGCGAGGGTGAGCAGATCGCCTGGCGGTCCACCGAGGACTCGCAGGTGGAGACCGAAGGCAAGGTCACCTTCCGCGACGCCCCCGCCGGACGCGGCACGATCGTCGAGGCGCACGTTGCCTACAAGCCGCCCATGGGCGCGCTGGGCCAGGCCGTGGGCAAGCTCTTCTCGGCGGAGCCGTCCGTCCAGTCGCGGCGCGACCTCAAGCGGCTCAAGATGCTTCTGGAGACGGGCGAGATCGCCACCAATGCCAACCGGATCAAGGACGGCGGCAAGTTCCAGCAGAACCAGGACCGGTTCCACGCCGCGCCCGGCACCGTTCCGACCGACAACCTTTCCGCCGTCTGAGGAGACTCCCGATGCGCGCTCTCACCTATCACGGCAAGCATGACGTTCGCGTGGACAGCCACCCTGACCCCGAGATCGTCAATCCCCGCGACGCCATCATCGAGATCACCTCGACCGCCATCTGCGGGTCGGACCTGCACCTGTACGACGGCGTGATCCCCGGCGTGCTCAAGGGCGACATCCTGGGCCACGAGTTCATGGGCCGCGTGGTCGAAGTCGGCCCCAAGTCCAACCTCCAGGTCGGCCAGCGGGTCATCGTGCCCTTCACCATCTCCTGCGGGGCGTGCTTCCACTGCCGTAACCAGGAGTTCTCGCATTGCGACAACTCCAACCCCGCCGAGAAGCAGGACGCCTCCGAGACGCTCTACGGCCATCCGATGTCGGGGCTCTTCGGCTATTCGCACATGACGGGCGGCTATCCGGGCGGGCAGGCGGAACTCGTCCGCGTGCCGTTCTCGGACGTGGGGCCGCTGGTGATCCCCGACCATCTGGAGGACGAGCAGGTCCTGTTCCTCACCGACATCCTGCCGACCGGCTGGATGGCCGCGGATCAGGCGACGGTGGAGCAGGGCGACACCATCGTCGTCTGGGGCGCGGGGCCCGTGGGCCTGTTCGCGGCGCAGTCGGCGAAGATCATGGGGGCCGAGCAGGTCATCGTGATCGACCACTACCCCCACCGGCTGGAGCTGGCGCGGGGCCTGGGCTGCAAGGTCATCGACTACCAGCAGAGCAACGTCCTCGAGGCGCTGATGGAGATGACGGGCGGGCAGGGGCCCGACGCCGTGATCGACGCGGTGGGGATGGAAAGCCACGGCTTCCAGAACTTCAACCCGGTCGACACGCTCAAGCAGAAGGTGGGCATCGGCGCCGACCGCATCGGCGCGCTGCGTCAGGCGATCCTCGCGGTGCGCAAGGGCGGGCGCGTGTCGGTGCCGGGCGTCTATGGCGGCATGTCCGACAAGTTCCCCACCGGCGCGCTGATGGAGAAGGGCCTGACCCTTCGCACCGGCCAGACCCATGTCCAGCGCTACCACAAGGAGCTGCTGGGCCGGCTCGAGGCGGGCGAGATCGACACGACCTTCCTCATCTCCCACGTCATGTCGCTGGAGGACGCGGCGGAGGGCTATAAGAACTTCGCCTATCACCAAAACGAATGGACCAAGGTCGTCCTCAAGCCCCAGTGGGCCAAGGGACGCATGGAAGCCGGTCGCGGCAACGTCGCGGCGCGCACCACGGGGCCGAGCACGCCGGGGTCCATTTCGTCGGGTTCGCAGGAGTCGGGCGCGCAGGGCAAT
>CADCUU010000377.1 GCA_902805995.1 uncultured Rubellimicrobium sp. | reverse complement strand
ACGGTGGCGCGTAGTCGGGCGAGCTGCGGTCGCGGAAGTCGCGGACCCGGTGGGGGTGCTCGACCTCGTGCCGCGAGTAGTCGAAGAGCCCATAGGGGCCCTCGCGCCCGGGGCAGGAGGCGGCCTCAATGGCGGCGCCGATCCGATCCAGGAGGTCCTCCTCGGCAGCCGCCGGCGAGGGGATGGTGGCGATGTCCAGGAACAGGCCCTTGGCGGCGCGCAGGGCTTGCCAGGCGCGGCGTCCGGCGGCGCCGAAGCTGCGCTCGACCTCGGCCGCGTCCACGATCCGGGGCGAGCCCTCGATCGACAGGCGGCGCGCCAGATCCTCGGAGCTGCCCGGATTCGTGGCCCACATGGCATGGGCCTGTGCGTCCGTGTCCTTCAGGTCGTCGCGCATGGCCTGGATGGCGGACTCGGCGCTCACTGGCAGTTCCTCGCGAGACGGTAGCCCTCGGCCTCGGCGGCCGCGGGGGACGGGAAGGGGACCCGGTTGGCGTTACCCACCGAGTTGAAGCTCGGGCAGCCTTCCAGGTGGTAAATGTACGAGTTGGCGTTGCCCACGACGGCGCGGCCCTCGGCCGAAACGGGGGCAGGGGCAGGAGCTGACGAGGCAGAGGCGGAGGACGCGACGGGCTCGGCTGGGCCCGCTGGGGTCCAGGGCTCAAGAACCTGAAGGGGGGCCGCGGCGTCGAGCGCCAGCCAGACCGGCGCATGGTCGGACACCCGGTCGCGGGTCTCCGAATGGCTCATGCCCAGGAAGGCAGGGGTGTCCAGGACCCCGGCCGCGGTAAGGGGCAGGGCCCGGCCCGCCACGACCCAAAGATTGTCGTAGGCGCTCACGAAGCGGCCATCCTCCTTGCCCAGGGTCGTGGCGCGGCCCTGGATCAGCGGGGTGGCGTCCGTGCCCACACCCGCCCAGGCGGCGTCGGAGGGCGGCAGGTTGAAGTCGCCGGCCAGGATCACCGGATCCTCGGGAAAGCTCGCCTTGAGCCAGTCGCGGAGCCCACGCGGATCTCCGCGCCGGCCATGGAGGCCAAGAGCAGGAAGCCCAGCGCCAGCAGGGACGTGTCCCCCAGGAGCGAGGGCAGGCGGCGAAGCGGGCGAAGGACGCGGGTCACGAGCGGTGGTCTCCGATCAGGGCAGTGGGGGCCTCGGCCAACGGGGCGGCACTCGGCCGACCAGTCGGAGGCGCGGGCAATGGCCCCCTCGACGGCCAGGCCGAAGGGGTGCCGCTCGCCCGCGATCCAGATGTCGTCGAGCGCGGTGGCCACGATCTCCTCGCAGACGGCGGGGGAGGGGGTGACCATGGCGCTGACGGGCGTGCCCCAGAGCGACAGGACGAAGACCAGTGCGTCCATCAGGAGGCTCCCGTCCGGACTTGGGCCTGAACCTGGGCCTGCCGCCAGGCGGTGAGCGCCTGCGCGGTGGCCTCGTCGGGGGCCCACCGGATGAGGTCGTCGAGATCGGACGCGCCAAGCGAGGCCAGGGCCTTGCCGGCGAAGCGGCCCGCCAGGACCGTGCCCTCGTGGTCGGACCCATCAAGGTCGATCACGATCTGCAGCACCGGGGTTTCGATGCGGGTGCGGCGCTCGGCGCTCCACAGGATCGCCAGGGCGCGGTCGAGGTCCTCGCCGCGCAGGCGGCGGCGCAGCGCGCGCTCGTGGGCGCGGGCGCGGGTGGCGCGGTCCATCTCGCGGCTGAAGTCGCCCGGCAGGTCCAGGAGCGCGGCGCCTGCGGCCCAGGGGGCGAGCGGGGGGCAGATCACGGCGATGACGGCACCGAGGATCAGGCCGCTCACCACGCCCATCGCGAGCGCCGAACGGGCGGCGGCGAAGCTGTCGAGGACAGGGTCGGTCACCAGGCGCAGGCTGTCGGTCACCGTCGAGCCGGCGTAGCTGCCCAGCGCCGCGGCGGCGGAGCCCGCGCGGCGCCCGGCGTCGAGGCCCATCGAGGTCGCGGAGGACAGCGCGTCGCCTGAGGCCTCCCGGGCGCGGCCAAGGAGCGAGCCCAAGCGCGAGCGGGCGGGAGCCGCCTGCGGAGAGGCTTCAGGGGCGGGCAGGGCGGCCGCGGCGGTTTCGGCCATCAGGGCCAGTCGCTCCAGGGCGGAGGCGTCCAGGGTGGCCAGGGCCTCGGCGGGCGCGGCCAGGAGGCGGCGCAGGTCGAGGGTGACCGGTGCCATTCGTGTGTCATCGATCCACTGGGAGCGGGCCTCGGCGATCCCGTCGAGGACGGCTAGAAGGTTCGGCACCTGGACCACGAAGAGCGTGCGATGGGTGCGGTAGACCTGATGGTCGGCCTGGATGGCCTGGGACAGACGCCCCAGGGCCTGAGCGGCCGCGAGGATCTCGGACCGGAGGGCTGCATCGGATCCAGCGGCGCGGGGCGCCACCTCCTCGATCCGGCGGCGCGCGGCCAGGACGGACGCCACGGCGGCGCCCGCGCGGCTTGCGGGCTCCTCCGCCCAGGGGTTGGCAAGGACCGGGATCATGCGAGAACCGCCCGGCGGGGCAGGGTGGTCGCCTGGACAATCATGGTGCTCGCGGTCATGGGGCAAGGGGCCTCAGGGCTGTTCAGGAATTACGCTAAACCTTCCAAAAGTTTTTCGTAACATAATTTCGCAAAACCGCCTTGAGGAGTGAGGCCCAGCCGCCACGGTGGAACAACTTCTGCCGAGGTCACCGGAAACGACAGAAGCCCCCGAAGGGGCTCCTTGAGGTCCGCAGGGGAGCGGAAGGGCAGGGGGCTTAGGCCATCTCGCCGAGGGCCGCCTGAAGGACGGCCGCGGCCTTGACCAGCATCTCCTGCGATGAGCAGCCGTCGCGCTCGTTGCGGGGCATCCGCTGCGCGGCGCGGCCGAGA
>CADCUU010000376.1 GCA_902805995.1 uncultured Rubellimicrobium sp. | reverse complement strand
GCGCGGCTACACCGTGACCGTCCCCGCCTCTGAACTCGACCAGAAGGTGGAATCCAAGCTGGCCGAGATCCAGCCCACGGTCGCCATGAAGGGCTTTCGCCAGGGCAAGGTCCCGATGGCCCTCCTGCGCAAGCAGCATGGCCCCCGCCTGATGGGCGAGGCGATGCAGGAAACCATCGACGGCGCCGTCAGCTCGCACCTCGAATCGACCGGCGACCGCCCGGCGATGCAGCCTTCGGTCAAGATGGCGAACGAAGGCTGGAAGGAAGGCGACGACGTCGTCGTCGAGGTCTCCTACGAGATGCTCCCCGAGGTCCCCACCGTCGACCTCTCCTCGCTGAGCCTCACCCGCCTCAAGGTCCAGCCCGACGAGGCCGCGGTCGATGAAGCGCTCTCCTCGCTCTCCGACACCGCCAAGTCCTACGAGGACAAGGACGGCGCGGCCGAGACCGGCGACCAGGTCGTGATCGACTTCCTGGGCAAGGTCGATGGCGAGGCGTTCGAAGGCGGCGCGGCCTCCGACTACCCGCTCGTGCTCGGCTCCAACTCCTTCATCCCTGGCTTCGAGGATCAGCTCGTCGGCGTCACCGCCGGTGAGGAGAAGGACGTGAACGTGTCCTTCCCCGAGGAATACGGCGCCCAGCACCTTGCCGGTAAGGCCGCCGTCTTCACCTGCACGATCAAGGCCGTGAAGGCCGCCAAGGCCGCCGAGCTCGACGACGCCCTCGCCGCCCGCTTCGGCGCCGAGTCGCTCGACGCGCTCCGCACCCAGATCCGGGAGCGGCTGGAGCAGGAATACGCCTCCGCCGCCCGCGCGGTCGCCAAGCGTGGCCTGCTCGACGTGCTGGACCAGCAGGTCGATTTCGAGCTGCCCGAGAACCTGGTGGAGGCCGAGGCCGGCCAGATCGCCCACCAGCTCTGGCACGAGGAGCACCCCGAGGTGCAGGGTCACAACCACGACCACGTGGAGCCCACCGAGGAGCACACCCGCCTCGCGCGCCGTCGCGTGAAGCTCGGGCTGCTGCTCGCCGATCTGGGCCAGAAGGCCGAGGTCAAGGTGACGGACGCCGAACTGACCCAGGCCGTGCTTCAGCAGGCCCGCCAGTACCGTGGGCAGGAGCGTCAGTTCTTCGAGTTCATCCAGAACAACGCCGCCGCCCGCCAGCAGATCCAGGCCCCGATCTTCGAGGATAAGGTCGTGGACCACATCTTCGCGGCCGCCCAGGTTGAGGAGAAGGAAGTCTCCAAGGAAGAGTTGCAGACCGCCGTCGAGGCCCTCGACGAAGAGTGAGCCAAGGGCAGGGAGCGTCCCACGCGGGCGCTCCCATGTCCCGACACTCGGGCGGAAGGTCCTTCGCCTAAGGGCACCATGCTGCGCTCGCTCAAAAGCTGTTCACGACGAAGGCGCCCTCCGGGGCGCCTTTTTCGTTGCAGCTGTCCTTAACTCAGCACCTTACGGACAAACACCGACCCATCCGACGGGTCCTCGCGCCAGACCTCGAACCCCTCCGACAGATAAAGCCCGAGCGGCCCGTAGTGGTTGTCGGCGTCCGACTCCGCCCGGGGCCTCGGATTCGCTTCGGCCATGAGCAGCCCATCTTCCCGGAACGCGTCGCAGGCCGCGCGCAGCAGCGTCCGGGCGATCCCCTGCCGCCGCCAGTCCGGGGCCACCACGAAACAGGTGATGTAGCCCAGCCGCTCCGGGTCCTCCCGCGCCTCTCCGGCCAGCGCGCGAAAGCCGGTCATCGGCCCCGCCCCGCACCAGCCGACCGGCATGTCCCCCGCAAAGGCCAGGAGGCCCGGCATCCGCCCCGCCTCGATGCGCGCCACCACGGCGGACCGGTTCTCCTCGGCGGTCCAGGTCTGCCAACTCCGGACCGAGCAGTCGGCGTGCAGGAAGTTGCAGTAGCAAGCCGACCATTCGGGGTTGTCCCGAAACGCCTGCCCGTCAAAGAAGTCGAGATAGGCCCCAAGAAGCTCGGGACCCAGGCGGCGCGTCTCGATCAACCCCAGCCCTCCCCGGAAGACGGGGCGCCGCGACGACGCCCCCCTGCGATCTTACAGCGTGATCCGGAACCGCGAGAAGCCGTCCGGTCCGTCGCCCGCGGGCTCGATGGTCAGGCCCGGCACCTGGTCCAGGTAGTCGGCCGCCTGGGGCCCCGTGTCGAACAGGACCGAGGTTTCGGGCATCGGCACGAAGCCCCAGTTGCCGTCCGCCGCCGGGTTGATGCTGCCCTGGTCCACGATGTAGCGCACGATCACGTCGCGGTTGGTGTCCGGCGCCTCGAAGACCACGGTGGACCCATCCGCGCCGGGGAAGCTGCCGCCCCCTTCGGCCCGGTAGTTGTTGGTCGCCACGATGAACTCCTGCGCGGGGTCCACCGGCTGCCCGTTGTACTGGAGGTCCACGATCCGGTTCGCGTCCGCGTTCACCACGGCCCCCTCGCGGTCGAACCTGGCGGGCTGGCTCAGGTCGATCCGGTAGGTGACCCCGTCCATCACGTCGAAGTTGTAGGAGGGGAAGTCCGGGTTCAGCAGCACCTGATCCGCCTCGCCGGGCGTGATCTGGTTGAACATGCCCGCCGACCGTTCCAGCCAGTCCTTGACCTGCGCGCCGGTGATCTTCACCGCGCGCACGGTGTTCGGGTAAAGATACAGGTCAGCGACGTTCTTGATCGCGACATCCCCCACCGGCACGTCGGTGTAATACTCGGGACCGCCGCGCCCGCCCGCCTTGAAGGGCGCCGCTGCCGACAGGATGGGCAGGCCCTCGTTCTCGGTCCCCTGCATCATCTGGGCGATGTACCAGGCCTGTGCAATGCTCACGATCTGGACGGAGGGGTCGTCGGCCACCAGCGCGA
>CADCUU010000375.1 GCA_902805995.1 uncultured Rubellimicrobium sp. | reverse complement strand
CATCACCCGGCAGGAGTCGAGCTTCGACCGCAGCGCGGTCAGCCACGCCGGCGCCCGCGGGCTAATGCAGCTGATGCCGGGCACCGCGGCCGAGCAGGCCGGCAAGATGGGGTACGGATACGATTACGGGCGGCTGACCACCGATCCGGCCTACAACGTCATGCTGGGGTCGGCCTATTTTCAGCGGCTGCTGAACCAATGGGGCGGCAACTATCCGTTGGCGGTGGCGAGCTACAATGCGGGCGCGGGCAACGTGCGCAAGTGGATCAACGCCAACGGCGATCCGCGGCGCCCGGGCGCGGACATCGTCGCCTGGATCGAGGACATCCCGTTCCTGGAGACTCGCGGCTACGTCCAGCGGGTGCTGGAGAACAGCGTGGTCTACGACCGGCTGAACCCCCGCCCCGCGACCCAGCCGCGGCAGCTCAGCCACTTCCTCGGCAAGGACCGGCTCGGCTAGGGAGGCGCATGGCCGACCAGCGCCCGCCCCGCTTCATCACCCCGCATGGCTTCGCCCGCATCCGGGCGGAGTACCAGCAACTGTTCGGTGAGGAGCGGCCGAAGCTGGTCGAGACGATCAGCTGGGCCGCGGCCAACGGCGACCGGTCGGAGAATGGCGACTACATCTACGGCCGTAAACGGCTGCGCGAGATCGACCGGCGGCTGGGCTACCTTTCCAAGGTGATGAAGGGGGCCAAGGTGGTCGATCCTGCGGCGCAGGCGAGCCGCGACCAAGTGCGGTTCGGAGCGACGATCGAGCTGGCCGACGAGGACGACGCGCGGCGGGTGCTGACGCTGGTCGGAGATGATGAGGCGGATGCGTCGGCCGGGCGGATCGGTTGGAGTGCGCCGCTGGCCCGCGCGCTGGTGGGGGCTCGGGTCGGGGACGAGCGGGTGGTTCGGCTGCCCGCGGGGGAGAAGAGCTACGAGGTGGTAGGGATCATGTACCCATGTGCTCCCGCGAAGGCGGGAGCCCAGTCCTAAACAGAAGACAGGGTGCGGCAGCAGCCTGCCCGCTGTCGGGCTTCGCTTGTCGAGGTCTAGGCTCCCGGCTTCGCGGGAGCACTGGGTTCTCCCACCACCCGAATGCTCAGCTCCTTGAGCTGCTTCGCGCTGACCGGCGCCGGCGCGTTCATCATCAGGTCCTCGGCGCGCTGGTTCATCGGGAATACCACCACCTCGCGGATGTTGGGCTCGCCGGCGAGCAGCATGACGATGCGGTCGATGCCCGGCGCCGATCCGCCGTGCGGCGGGGCGCCGAACTTGAAGGCGTTGATCATGCCCGAGAAACTCTCATCGACCTCCGCCTGGGTGTAGCCGGCGATCTCGAAGGCCTTGTACATGATGTCCGGTCGATGGTTCCGGATCGCGCCCGAGCTCAGCTCCACCCCGTTGCAGACGATGTCATACTGCCAGGCGAGAATTTCCAAGGGGTCCTTGGTCTCCAGCGCCTCCAGCTCGCCCTGCGGCATGGAAAAGGGGTTGTGACTGAAGTCGACCTTCTTCGCGTCCTCGTCATATTCGAACATCGGGAAATCGACGATCCAGCAGAACTCGAAGCGGTTCTCGTCGATGAGGCCGAGGCTCTGCCCCAGCCGGGTCCGCGCCGCGCCGGCGAGCTTGGCCGCTTCCGCCTCCTTGCCGGCGGCAAAGAAGATGCTGTCGTCCGGACCCAGGCCCATCTCGGCCGCGAGCCGGTCCATGCTCTCGGTGCCATGGTTCTTGGCGATCGGCCCGCCCCACTCGCCGCCTTTGCGGGTGGCGTAGCCGAGGCCGGCATAGCCCTCGCCGCGGGCCCAGTCGTTGGTGTCGTCGAAGAACTTGCGGCTTTGCCCCGCGGTGTTCGGCGCCGGTATTGCCCGGACCACCCCACCGCCGTCCACGATCTTGGCGAACAGCCCGAAGCCCGAGCCGCGGAACTGCTCGCCGACGTCGCTGATCACCAGCGGGTTGCGCAGGTCGGGCTTGTCCGAGCCGTACTTTAGCATCGCTTCGCGATACGGAACGCGGGGAAACGCGCCCTCGGTCACCTGCCGCCCGTCCGCGAACTCCCGGAACAGACCGACCAGCACCGGCTCGATCGCGTTGAACACATCGTCCTGGGTGACGAAGCTCATCTCGAAGTCGAGCTGGTAGAACTCGCCCGGTGAGCGGTCGGCGCGGGCGTCCTCGTCGCGGAAGCAGGGGGCGATCTGGAAATAGCGGTCGAAGCCGGCAACCATCAGCAGCTGCTTGAACATCTGCGGCGCTTGGGGGAGTGCGTAGAACTTGCCCGGGTGAATGCGGCTCGGCACCAGGTAGTCGCGCGCGCCTTCGGGTGAGCTGGCGGTCAGGATCGGGGTCTGGAACTCGGTGAAGCCCCCCTCCATCATCCGGCGGCGGATGGAGGCGATTACCGCAGAGCGCAGCACCATGTTGCGGTGCACCGACTCGCGGCGGAGGTCGAGGTAGCGGTACTTGAGCCGGATCTCCTCCGGATACTCCTGGTCGCCGGCGACCGGCATCGGCAGCTCGGCCGCCTGGCTCTGCACGGTGACCCCGCGCGCGAACAGCTCGATCTCTCCGGTCTGCAGATTGGCATTGGTCGTGCCCTCCGCCCGCGCTTTGACCTCGCCGTCGATGGTCACCACCGACTCCACCCGCAACCGGTCGAGCACCGGCAGCGCCGGGCTATCCGTGTCAGCGACGATCTGTGTGATGCCATAGTGGTCGCGCAGGTCCACGAACAGCACCCCGCCATGGTCGCGCTTGCGGTGGATCCAGCCGGACAGGCGGACGGCCTGGCCGACGTCCGAAGCGCGCAGCTGGGCGCAGGTGTGGGTGCGGTAGGCGTGCATTCGGTTCGACTTTCTTCGTTTCGTCATCCCC